>NZ_CAWNMS010000058.1:0-24559 GCF_963875605.1 Vibrio sp. V04_P4A5T148 | reverse complement strand
TTAGTCGGGGGGGCGGGGAGAGGTGAAAAAGAGACGGGGTGACCCCAGAAAGGGGGGGGAGGGGGGGTGGTGGGCACGGGGGCGATAGGCGTGAAGCGATGGAAAAGGTGTTGGTCTCAAAGGGTGTAAAAACCGCAACCGGGGGAATGGAGAGTGGGGGGGTTTATCCGAAAAAATCAACCCGCCGCTACAACCACATTACCGCACACACCAACGTCGGGGTGTATACCAAAGAAGGTACAGATTTAGCTCAAGTTGTGGTTCATGGCGGCAGTGGCGGTGGCGGTAAAGTAACCCTGCAAAATACTACCGGCAATGAATGGTCCCATGAACTGGGCCATAACTATGGGCTTGGCCACTACCCATATATGGCGTCGATTCACGATATGGAATCTGGCTGGGGTTGGGATGCGTTCCAGCAACGCTTTATTGGTAACTTGCACTGGAAAGGCGACGTTTACACCCAACAGCAAGGTGACGATATTGTACCGCCGTTTAAAGATGCGTTCCGTTTCCTGCGTGATGCGCAAAATGGCGGTGAACAAGAGTACGTTGGCACCATCAGCCGCTTTACCTTGGAGCATCCGGCTCAGTCACGCAAAGCACAGCGTTGGATGAACAACGGTTTTAACCTTGATAGCAACAGCCCAAGCGGTTATGTGCAGTGGGATCCGAGTACCCAACGTTATAAAGCGGTAGAAACCGATACACCGAAACTGCAGCAAGTGGGCGTACCCGTAGTTACTTTATTGGGGATTTACGATCCGCAGAATGAGAACCCTAGCCAAATCTATCCTCTGATTTACTCGAATTATGGCAACGTGTTTGAGCTGCCACAGCCAGAGCAAGGGGATTATCAGTTGGAAGGTTGGCAAGCGGTGGCGAACCTGACTCAGGCACAGCTCGATAGCGATATTTGGCAAACATTACGCATAGATGGTGAGCTGCAACGTTTGTGTAAGTTTACTTTCCAAGCGGCCAATGGCGATAGATCGCAGTTTGTCGGTGGGATTGAACCCAGTACCGACCGTTGTTCTGTTGGACGTGATGTGACATGGAACATCAACGTGAACATGACCTCTGCGCAAGGCGAGTATGAACTGCTTTCCAAGTATGGCCGCGGAACGGTGACTTACACACCGACGGTCGATGTCGGTGAAGTGAGCCTATGTACACTCAATAAGTCTGGAAATGATCACGATGGAGCTGGATTTGTCGTCGGTAATCACTGTGAACAGATTGCAGGTGTGATGCATAAAAATGGCCAAACGTGGCGCTATGCCATTCGTGGCGATGAAGTGTTGCGTCCTACTTACCAGGTTCAGGGCCAGTGTCAGTTGGATGTTGAATTTGCAGATGGGATCCGCGAACAGGTGCGATTGAGTGCTTCTCGCCACGCTGGCAATGAAAGTAACAAGTTCCACGTTAACTTATCGATGGAGAATGGAGTACCAACTCAAGTGAGTTTGCATTGTTCGGGTCGAGGCGGTGAAACAGAACTGACTCGAATGACGCCAGATCAGAACCCGCCACTGGATAAGCTCAAAGGCCTCATCATCATTGGCCAAGAGTACGGTTACAGCCAAGTGGTCGATATGACTCCAACCTTCGCGCAGAATGAAACTCTGTTGAACACGGATTTTGCAACGATCGCTGAGTTTGATGCTTTTGTGGCCGAACACTATGGGCGTGGCGTTCTAAACAATGGCGTGACGAAAGCGGAGCGCCGAGCAGGGGCATTGTATGTCTACCCGAACCCAGAAACGGGCATGCATGATTACTTTGTAATGCGTATGGTAGATGCTGGCGCATTCCCGGCCGATCAAACCAGTAATCAAGGTTGGAAATACCTAGGTTCGGCAGATCGCTATGTGAACTTTGCTTTCAACCCAATCAAGCTCAATAGAGCGGCTGGTGTGAGCATTGAAGCGCGTGTACAAAGCTACTTTGGTGTATCTCGCTTATTGACATGGGATGAGCGTACCTCAACCACTTGGGATAAGGCGCAAAATGCGGTGTTTGTTGGGCAAATCGATGGTGAAAACCATTACTTTATCCAAAAACGCCCAGGAGAGGGGGAAGCTTTCCCGGTGCTCGGAGAGTCAAACCTAGATTGGGTTTACCTTGGCAGCGACAGCACCATTCAAGCTTACCTTGCGGAATTAAATCGTGATTTAGCAAGCTTTGAACGTTCGTTACTGGAGTGGTATCAACAAGATGCGATGGGCGTGTGGGGCAGTGATGGCCAGCGTGGTCAAGTGAACGATATTTATCAATACGCTTTCCGTGGCGGCTATCATTACTACCGCTTGAAAGTGACTAAGTACGGTTATTTCCCTTACCCAACCGATCCCAATCCAACCAACAGTAGCTGGGAATATCTCGGTCAGTTTTAAGTTCCTCACTGGATCGTGAGGTAAAGTCGTAAAATGCGCCACTCGCTGTTAAGCGAGTGGCGTTAAGTTTTAATGAACGAGGTTTTTAAATAGATAGGTGCTCGTTAGCAAACGACTTTAATCGCTAAACCACCTTGGGACGTTTCACGATATTTGGCGTTCATATCTTTACCTGTCTCAAGCATGGTTTCGATCACTTTATCAAGCGAAACACGAGGTGCCGATGAGCGGCGTAGCGCCATACGCGTTGCGTTGATCGCTTTCACGGCAGCAATACCATTGCGCTCGATACAAGGCACTTGTACTTGTCCCGCGACAGGGTCACAGGTTAAGCCCAAGTTATGTTCCATCGCAATTTCAGCGGCCATGCAAACTTGTTCAGGGCTTCCACCCATCAGTTCTGCAAGGCCCGCGGCTGCCATCGAACAGGCAACACCTACTTCACCTTGACAACCCACTTCCGCACCAGAAATAGAAGCGTTACGTTTGTAAAGCCCACCGATAGCGCCAGAGGCGGCAAAGTAACGGATATAGTCTTTTTCAGTAACGGTCTGAATGAATTTATCGTAATAGGCTAACACTGCAGGAATAATACCGCATGCGCCATTAGTAGGTGCTGTCACCACACGCCCACCCGCGGCATTTTCTTCGTTCACTGCAAAAGCGTACATGTTTACCCAGTCAACGACCGCCATTGGATCGTTAGTGGTTTTTTCTGATGTCATTAACTGTTGACGAAGTGCTGCTGCTCGGCGTGGAACACGAAGAGGCCCTGGTAAGATACCTTCAGTATTCATACCGCGGTCCATACATTCGCGCATGGTTTTCCAAATATTGGCAAAGTAAGTACGAACTTCTTCATCAGAATGCAGTGCTTTTTCGTTAGCCATAACCAGCGTACTGATGGAAAGACCACTCTCTTTGCATTGGTTCATCATCTCGTCAGCGCTAGTGAAGACATAAGGAACTTTAATAGGGTTCTCTTTTTCTTTACCAAAGTTCTCTTCATCAACGATAAAACCACCGCCGATAGAGTAGTAGGTTTTTGAGTAAACGACCTCATCATCGATCCACGCGTGGATCTGCATGCCGTTTTCGTGCAAGGACAAATTCGTTTTGTGGAAATTCATTCCACCTTCTTTAGGAAACGATACGGTATGACAGTGCATACCAACGGGAAGACGCTCGGTTTCTTCAACGCGTGCGATAAAGCCTGGAATAGCATCGATATCAACTTTCTCAGGGGTATTACCAGCAAGACCCATGATGATAGCGATATCTGTGTGGTGACCTTTCCCTGTCAGTGATAATGAACCATAAACGTCCACGGTGATTTTAGTGATGTCGCGCAATTTTCCCATTGAACGTAAATCATCAATAAACTCTTTACCCGCTTTCATCGGTCCCACTGTGTGTGAGCTTGAAGGACCAACACCGATTTTATAGATATCAAATACACTAATCATATCGATTACCTCAAAAGTAAGCCCCCCTAGCTAAGAGGGAGGCTCATTATTATAGTTATGTTCTGTATGCAGTATTCATGACGGTTGATATAACCACCAGATTAAAGAGCGCCGTAGATTACAGAAGTAATAGCAGCAAGACCACAGATAGTTGTGAAAATCTGTACTGGTGCTGAAGTCTTGAACTTAGCCATTGCAGGGATCTTGTGCATTGCAAATACAGGCAGCAGGAACAAGATGCCAGCAATCATCGGTGCGCCCATGGTTTCAATCATGCCTAGGATGCTTGGGTTTACAATCGTTACGATCCAAGTTGTCAACACGATGAAGATCAGTGACATTTTTTCAATCTTGCTTACTGAGCTATTTGAGCGAGATTTAATCAAACCAACTAGGCCTTCATGTGCCCCTAAAAAGTGACCAAAGTAGCTAGAGGTAATCGCTGCAAAGGCAACAAGAGGACCCATGTAAGAGATGATTGGTGATTCATGGATGTTTGCTAGGTAAGAAAGCACAGAAATGTTTTGCTCTTTTGCTAACGCGAGTTGCTCTGGCGACAGAGACAGCACAACAGAGAACACGAAGAACATCACAAAACCCATCAGCATCATGGCCGAGCCACCAGTGATCATATCGGTTTTCTTAACCGCGTTGTCACCATGTTGTAGGCGTTGCTCTTTAGAGAACTGGCTAATGATTGGGCTGTGGTTGAATGAAAACACGATGATAGGAATTGCAAGCCAAACGATGGTTGGCATCGCAGACCAATCAGGTGCGACTTCAATCATAGAGGTGTTCCACTCTGGAATAAGGTAGAAAGAAAGTGCTAATAAAATGAAAACCAATGGATACACCATGGCAGACGTTGCTTTTAGCATCAGCTCTTTACCAAATACTACGCCAGCCGTCATTGCCACAATCAGCGCACCAGAAAGTAACCAACGAGGAATCGATTCCATGCCAACTTGGTTAACAAGGAAGGAATCAACGGTGTTTGTGATACCAACGCCGTAGATAAGAACGATAGGGTAGATGGCGAAAAAGTATGCGAACGTAATAAGGTTTGCGCCAGTTTTACCAAAATGCTCTTCTACTGTGTCAGTAATATCAGAATCAAAATTTTTTGAAGAAAGAACAAAGCGAGCTAAGCCTTTATGTGCGAACCAAGTCATTGGCGCCGCAATTAGGGCTAACATTACTAATGGCCAAAAACCACCCGCACCAGCTTTAATTGGAAGGAAAAGTACACCGGCACCAACGGCTGTACCAAAAAGTGAAAGACACCAAGTGAAATCTTTATAAGTCCACTTGCTAGAGGATTGTACGGCAGATGCCGACGAAGTTGTTGTGTTCATATTGTATTACTCATTTTTGGGAACAGGAAATAAGTCGAGCGCATTTTGCATAATTTTCTCATTCGAAAACTAGATCTAAATCATGTAACGTTCTGGCTTATTGAATGATATGTCAAAAACCCATTTTTGATCACGAAAATGGCGTGCTACATGTGAGTAATGTTAATGATTTGGATTAGTAAAAGTTATCAATATAATGCTTCGATTAACATTTATTCATGCCAAACGTTTGCTTTTGGACGGGATAAGGAAAAATAATCATCCGTGTTATTTAAACTTATGGTTGAATAGTTTGAATATTAATGAGGTTGAATAACTTGTTTTTGCAAAACATGGATGATCTGCGCTGTCATCCCCCAAATAAAATGATGTTGATAAGGGATGGCGAAAACGCGATGTCGTTGATTTTTTACTTGAAATAATTCGCTATAGAGTTTGTTTCGATCAAACAGGTGGTGGGCGGGAACTTCAAATATTTCGTCCACTTCATTGGTATCAATAATGGCCTTGTAATTGGGGTTGATAAAAGCAAGAAAGGGCGTCACTACAAATTTACTGACGGTAACCAATTCAGGCAGTTGCCCAAAAATAGTAATGTCGTTTGCTAGAATTCCAATTTCTTCTCTTACTTCACGAAGCGCAGTGATCTGCAGCGAACCATCGACTTCCTCATATTTCCCGCCAGGAAAACTGATTTGTCCCGGATGATGTTTAAGGTGCGCAGCTCTCTTGGTTAATACCACATTTAAACCATTCTTCCGCTCAACAAAACCAATTAACACTGAAGCCTTGCGTAAGGTTTGAGGAGCAAGGTGTGCCACACGACGGATAGATTCTTCATGATAAGGCACAGGTTGTTGCAACTGAAAGCGCTGGATAAGCCGATCTTTTGTCAAGGGGGTCGCAGTCTGTACGCTGTTTCTCTTCATTTTCGTTACCTATTCGGATTTTGCGTCTACCTCTTTTTAGCCTAGTTCAATAAACCTTGGAAAGGTTAACGAGGTTGTTCGAGCACAGGTAAAATTCGGCTCAGTTTATCCAGTGTCTCCTGATATTCAAGCTCACACTGACTATCGGCAACAATACCGCCACCAGCCCAAACGTGCAGTTGTTGCTTCTCTGCCACCAAAGTTCGGATAGCAATACTGCTGTCCATTGTCCCGTGGCGGCTAATATAGCCGATGCTGCCACAGTAAGCGCTACGGCGGTGAGGCTCTAACTCCTCAATAATTTCCATTGCACGTACTTTTGGTGCGCCAGTAATTGAGCCTCCGGGGAAGCTGGCTCTTAATAGATCGGCCGCGCAATAGGTGGAATCAAGTTCTGCGCGAATGGTACTCACAAGGTGATGCACGGCAGGAAAACTTTCAATATCGAACAGCTTAGGCACATGTACAGACCCCGGTTTTGCCACACGGCCAACATCGTTTCGTAATAGGTCAACGATCATCAAGTTTTCTGCTTGATCTTTTTCTGCGCAAGCAAGGTCTGCCGCGTTAGCGGCGTCAATGCTGGGGTTATCGCTTCTTGGTCGGGTGCCTTTTATCGGCTTAGTTTCGATGATGTTGTGTTTGACCTGCATAAAACGTTCGGGAGAGACACTCAAAATCGCTGACTCCTCTAAGCGAATAAAAGCCGAAAATGGTGCGCAATTAAACGCTTCCAGTTTTTGATAAGCTTGCCATTCACTGCCTTCATAATGCGCTTGAAAACGCTGTGCAAGGTTGATTTGATAACAATCACCACTGAGCAAATAGCGCTGGATTTGCTCAAATTTCCGTTGGTAGCTCTCTTTACTCATGTTGGATTGCCAATCAGAGCGTAATACAAAATCGTCGTTATTTTTTGAACTCTGAGCATTGAGCCATTGCCATGCTTCATCAATATGATTGCCCACCACGTAGGCGGCTTGGTGCAAATGATCAACGACCACAGCCCATTGATAGAGACCAATCGCCATATCAGGTGTGGATAGATCGTGCTCAGCGAGCGTTGGAATTCGTTCTATCTGCCGCCCTAAGTCATAGGCAAAATAACCGAGTGCACCGCCCACGAAAGGAAGGTCTATATCGCTTTGAACATCGGGCAAATACTGCTGCTGCAACTGTTTGAGCAGTTGGAATGGGTCTGCCTGAGAATCATAACGAGACTGCGGTTCGCATACCGTCGTTTTATCCCCTTGTGTCACTAAGGTGGCCAGTGGTTCAGCGACTAAAATATCAAAACGGCTATCGATATGCGTCTTAGAGGCGGAGCGCAACAGCATAGCCCACGGGCAGTCTTCGATTTTAGAAAACAATTGGTGAGCGAGATCGACATGGTAAGTCAGTGCGTTAACTTGGATATGATTGAATTCGTTGTTGTTCATTTGCGTAATTTGTGACAAAGAGACCGATCACTGCATGGCGTGTTGAGTAAAGCAAGAGTATCATAAAATGCAAATTAAAAGCTGCTACTTGATTGAATCACATCAATAAGTTGATTTTTTGCTGAGAAGCTTACCGCTTATTGAATGAGGAACATGCAACAGTCAAGGGAAGCATAACAATAACGAGGCACGCAATGACGGTAATTCGCAAGCAGGATGTGATCAGCAGTGTCGCTGACGCTCTTCAATATATCTCTTACTACCACCCTCTGGACTTCATTCAAGCGCTAGAAAAGGCTTATCATCGAGAAGAGAGCCAAGCTGCGAAAGATGCGATCGCACAAATTCTCATTAACTCGCGCATGTCAGCAGAAGGGCATCGACCCATTTGCCAAGATACCGGTATTGTCACTTGTTTTGTCAACATTGGTATGAATGTGCAATGGGAGTCTGATCTCACGGTGCAAGAAATGATTGATGAAGGAGTTCGTCAAGCGTACACCAATCCAGATAACCCATTGCGCGCTTCTATATTAATGGATCCTGCTGGTAAGCGTATTAATACTAAAGACAATACGCCTGCTGTCGTTCATATCAATATGGTGCCAGGAAATAAAGTCGACATTCAAATCGCAGCCAAAGGCGGCGGCAGTGAGAACAAAACCAAGATGGTAATGCTCAATCCTTCCGATGACATTGCTGAATGGGTAGAAAAAACCGTACCCTTGATGGGGGCGGGTTGGTGTCCTCCGGGTATGCTCGGCATTGGTATTGGCGGCACCGCGGAAAAGGCGGCTGTGCTTGCTAAAGAATCACTGATGGAGCATATCGATATTCAAGAACTGATTGATCGTGGTCCACAAAATGCGGAAGAAGAACTGCGTTTAGATATTTTTAACCGCGTGAATCGTTTAGGCATTGGTGCGCAAGGGCTTGGTGGCTTAACCACCGTTGTGGATGTAAAAATCAAAACAGCGCCGACTCACGCCGCGTCTAAACCTGTTTGTATGATCCCTAACTGCGCGGCGACCCGCCATGTTCACTTTACGCTAGACGGCACGGGCCCTGCTGAACTTACACCACCAAAGCTAGAAGATTGGCCACAAATTGTGTGGGACGCAGGAGCAAGCGCGCGCCGCGTCAACCTTGATACGGTTACTAAAGAAGAGGTTCAAGAGTGGAAAACCGGTGAAACACTGCTTCTTTCCGGTAAGATTTTAACGGGCCGCGATGCCGCACATAAACGACTCCAAGCAATGTTGCAAAATGGCGAAGGGCTGCCTAAAGGCGTCGATCTTAAAGGTAAATTTATCTATTACGTTGGCCCCGTTGATGCGGTGGGTGATGAAGTTGTTGGTCCAGCAGGCCCGACCACATCGACTCGCATGGACAAGTTTACCGACATGATGCTTGATGAAACAGGCATTATGGGGATGATAGGCAAAGCAGAGCGTGGCCCTGCGACGGTGGAGTCAATCAAAAACCACAAAGCGGTCTACTTGATGGCGGTGGGCGGCGCGGCTTACTTAGTGGCGAAAGCGATTAAGAAAGCACGCGTGGTGGCATTCGAAGATTTAGGTATGGAAGCCATTTATGAATTCGAAGTTGAAGACATGCCAGTCACGGTTGCGGTGGACTCGCGTGGCGCGAATGCTCACCAAATAGGCCCAGACACATGGAAAGTGAAGATTGCCGAAGCTCAAAAGAAAGCTTAATCTGATCTCATCGCGTTCTCACGATAACTGCAGCTTAGGCTGCAGTTATCGTCTATAAATCAGTAGATAATTGAAATGCTCATTTGCAAAACTAGGAGGGTAGATGCCTCGTTTTATTAAAATATTACAAATTATTATCGCTATTGTGGTTGGGGTTTTCCTCGGCTATGACCTTATTCTACATGGCATCAGCATCTTCGATGATAAGTACGTCACAATCACCTGCGTGTTATGGGTGATGCTTGAGGCTGCATTGTTTGTGATTTATAAATTAATAGAAGATGATTGAGCCGATGTGAGCAGCTCAACACAGAACAGCGAATTTTTTGGCCAAAAAAGCCTAAGCCTCTGATTCTTGTCAGGGGCTTTTTGTTCATCTCTGATTAATGTGAATACACATAAAGTAGCGTCATCAAATGAAGTGGAGTGAGTGAATGAAGCACATTCGTCGAGAAATGACTGATTTAATTAACCGTGGATTAGATTCGCACGTTCGAATTGCTGTCACGGGGTTATCGCGAGCGGGGAAAACGGCTTTTATTACCTCCTTAGTGAACCAATTACTGCACACCTCTACCCATGATAATTTACCGCTATTTTCCGCAACGCGTGACCGACGCATTGTGGGTGCAAAACGTGTCCCTCAAACTAACTTAATGGTTCCACGCTTTGCTTACGATGAAGCGATGTCACAGTTACACAGCGAACCGCCACATTGGCCTGTGCCCACTCGTGACGTCAGCGAAATTCGCCTAGCGATCAAATACAAACCTAAAAAGCGCAGTAAAAAATTATTTGGTCACACGGCCACACTTTATCTCGATATTATCGACTATCCGGGTGAATGGCTGTTGGATCTGCCTCTGCTCGAAATGACCTATGAACAGTGGTCAGAACAGCAGTTTTCAGCGCTAAGTGAACTACGTTCCTCATTAGCCGAGCCGTGGCTTGAAGGGTTAGCTAAACTTGATGTAACACAAGACGCCAATGAGCAAAAGCTTGCTTCACTGTCGATGCTGTTTACGGAGTATTTGGACGCGTGTAAAAATGCCGGTTTACATTGGGTGCAACCGGGGCGTTTTGTGTTGCCGGGAGAGCTAGAAGGTGCGCCTGTTCTGCAATTTTTCCCATGCCGTAATCCGTACGGTGAAGACAAGCCGGCTCCCAATAGTAATTACAGCATGTTAAAAGCACGCTATGAAGAATACCAAAACAAGGTTGTGAAAGCTTTTTACAAAAATTATTTTGCCACGTTTGATCGGCAGATTGTGTTAGTCGATTGCTTATCTCCACTCAATGACGGCTACGACTCCTTTTTGGATATGCGTCGTGCGCTTGAACAGATTATGCATAGCTTTCGTTATGGTCGTAATGGTTTACTCAAGCGTCTGTTTGCACCCAAGATAGACAAAGTGCTGTTTGCCGCAACCAAAGCGGATCATGTCACCCCTGAACAACACCCGCATTTGGTGTCGTTACTGCAGCAGATGGTTCATCCTGCTTGGCAAAGCGCCGCCTATGAGAATATTGAGATGAGTTGCATCAGTATGGCATCGATACAGGCCACACAAGCGGGTTTTATTGATAGCGGTGAGCGCACCATTCCAGCCTTACAAGGCGTGACTCTCGATGGCGAAACTTTGACCATTTTTCCCGGCGATGTGCCGAAAAAGTTACCTAACAAAGAGTATTGGCAGCATCAAGGGTTTGAATTCACCAGTTTTAAACCAAGAGCATTTAGCTGTGATGAACCTTGCCCTCATATCCGTTTAGATAAAGCGTTGGAATATTTAATTGGAGATAAGCTGAAATGAGTGATTTAAAAACCAAGCAAATCTTTAATCAAAGATTAGAACCACAACAGAAGAGTACGCCAGAGCTTACGGCTCAACAGCAATTTCAAAATAATGAAGCCTTCATTCCAATGCCGATCAGCAATGAAGAGAGTGCTGCGGAAAAAGAGTTGGAGCAAATCATTCGTCCACCACAAGGTCGGAAATGGCGAGCTGCGGCATTAGTTATAAGCTTTGCAGGTTTAATCGGTTGGCAAGCTATCGATTCAGTTATCACGGCGATTCAATCAGCGGACTGGTTAGCATTAGGCTGGGCGGGATTTATTGCTGGTTTGGCATCGTTAGGCTTAAGTACCTTAATCAAAGAGCTGTGGAAGTTACGAGCACTTCGCCATCATTTTAGTATTCAAGAGCAAAGCGAACAGCTTATGCAAACCGACAGCGTTGGTCATGGGCTCGCGTTCTGCCAAGCTCTAGCTAAACAAAGTGGCATAAAAACCGAAAGCCCAGCCTATGATCGTTGGTTAAACAGCGTTAATGCTTCACACAGCGATGCTGAAATACTCGATATGTACGATGCTATAGTGGTGAGTGAACAAGATAAACAAGCAACCAAAATCGTCTCACAATATTCAACAGAAGCGGCAGCTTTAGTGGCAATTAGCCCTTTAGCCATCGCAGATATGTTGTTAGTGGCATGGCGTAATTTCACTATGATTGATCAACTGGCAAAACTGTATGGAGTGTCATTGGGTTACTGGTCTCGTCTCTCTTTATTTAAGTCAGTATTGGTTAATATGGCAGCGGCAGGTGCCAGCGAACTCGCCATCGACGCCAGTATGGATCTCCTTTCTATGGATTTAGCCGGAAAAGTATCCGCGCGGGCAGGGCAAGGTTTAGGAGTGGGAATATTGACCGCTCGTCTTGGTTTGAAAGCCATGGCACTGCTCAGGCCGATGACATGGCAGCCAGACAGAAAAGTAAAATTAGGGGCGATTCGCAAACAGATCGTCGCAAGAATCGCCGCGCTTACGGTGAAATAAGCAACATTTATCAAATAATATGCCCGAATGTGAACCTCAAAACATGAGATAACTTGACGCCATACAAGGCTTGATAGAAACTACTGTCAACTTTTCCTGACACTTTTTATTAGGATTTTTAAGTGCGTCTTGAAGTCTCTTGTGAAGATAGACTCGGCCTAACCCGAGAACTGCTCGATATTCTTGCATCGAGAAACATTGATTTGCGTGGGATTGAAATCGATGTCATCGGCATTATTTACCTCAACTGCCCTGACATTGATTTTGAAACATTCAGTGAATTGATGGCTGAAATTCGCCGAATTTCTGGCGTAAAAGATGTTCGGAAAATTCAATTCATGCCCATGGAGCGGCATAACACCGAGTTAATTTCATTACTCAACAACGTGCCTGATGCGGTGCTGGCGATTGATCTGAAAGGGTTTGTTGATATGGCAAACTATTCAGCACTATCGCTGTTTAACAAAACAGAGAAAGAGGTGATAGGGCAGCCGATTTCTGCATTATTACCTTTCTTTAACCTATCACGCTGGCTTGAAGGCAACAAAGCACGCCAACGTGAGGAGATCGTGCACGATGGTCTCGATTATCTGATGGAGATGATGCCTGTTTATATTACGGGTGAGTCGAAAGAATCAACCTTGGCAAGTACCATGATGATGATTCGTTCTAAAAGCCCTAGCGGCGTCGTCGATGATGCTTTGCCTTTACACAATAACCTTGGTTTTGAACATTTTGTCGGAGTTTCTAACCGCCATAAAGCGCTCATTAGCCAAGCTAAGAAGCTGTCAATGCTTGATCAACCTTTGCTTATAGAAGGCGAAACCGGAACGGGTAAAGAGATGTTGGCCAAGGCTTGCCATAATCGCTCTCACCGTGCCTCCTTTCCTTTCTTAGTTCTGAGTTGTGCTTCAATGCCGGATGATGTTGCGGAAACGGAGTTGTTTGGTCATGCGCCAGGGTCATTTAATCATCAACAAGGTCACAAGGGTATTTTTGAACAGGCGAATGGCGGTACTGTTTTTCTCGATGAAATAGGGGAGATGAGCCCTCATTTACAAATTAAGCTACTGCGCTTCTTGCAAGATGGTACATTCCGCCGCGTTGGTGAGGAGCATGAAGTTCATGTTAATGTTCGTGTGATTGCCTCGACGCGTCACAAGTTGGCAGATTTAGCCGAATCAGGCGCATTTCGTGAAGATCTTTTTTATCGTCTGAATGTGTTAACTCTCCGTATTCCTACTTTGCGTGAGCGGTCTAACGACATTCAGCCATTGCTTGAACTGTTCGTGGCGAAACACATTAAGAAAATGGGTATGGCCAAACCACTACTAGCGGAAGATTTGGCGGATCAGCTCTCTCATTACCAATGGCCAGGCAACGTACGACAGTTGGACAACATGGTGCTCAGGGCGCTAACGGAGATGTCTGATAATCAGTTAACAGTGGATCTCTTCCATCTGCCGCAGCTTGAAACCGTTCATACTGGCAATACCCATGTAAATCTTGATGGCTCATTAGATGACATCATGAAAGAGTATGAATCTCAAATTTTGGAACGTTTATATCAGTCTTTCCCTTCAAGCCGTAAGTTGGCTAAGCGTTTAAACGTATCACACACTTCTATCGCCAATAAGCTACGCGACTACGGAATTAGGAAAAATTGATGCAGTCATGCAGCACCTTGTCCCAAGTGTATGAAGTGGACAATGATATTTTAGTGCGAACCGCAAAACTTGAAGATGCGGAGATGATCGCCGCCTATTTTACGAGTAATCGTGAACATTTACGGCCTTGGGAACCTAAACGAGAAGCGGCGTTTTTTGAGGCTCACGGGTGGGCACAGCGGCTGATTAAACTTGGTGAGCTGCATAAAATGCAATTAGGCTATTATTTGCTCATCATCGATATTAACAGTGGTGACATGCTTGGCACCATTTCGTTTAGTAACCTCTCGCGCTTTCCATTTTATGCTTGTAATCTCGGCTATTCGTTAGCGAAGAATGCACAAGGTAAAGGCATCATGGGCCGTGCATTAAAAATGGCGTGCCACTACATGTTTAAGGTACAAAACCTACACCGTATCATGGCTGGTTATATGCCAATCAACAAACGCAGTGAAGCGGTGTTGATGAAAATGGGCTTTCAGGCCGAAGGTCACGCTAAAAATTATTTGCTCATTGATGGCCAATGGGAAGATCACAACCTAACAGCATTGGTTAATGCTGATTGGCGCCCAAGCTAATGGGTTATCGTTTTAAAAGTAAAGCGGCTATATTCACAAGTCAGCTAAAACATTAAGGAAATTCAATGTCGTATTTGCCTTTGGATCAATACCAAAGAAAATGGATTTTCACTCACCAATCAATGCCAGTCCCTGAGCAAGATCTGGTGCATATTAAACCCATGTCTCAAGCCAGAGCGGCTCAGTTTTGGCTGGAAAATATCAGTGCTCAAAGCCCAGATTCAGAGAGGTTAAGTTCTCAAGATTGGCCTCGTAAAGCAGGCAGTTGGATCAATGAAATCAGTTGGATGAAAGAATGGGAAAGTGACGATGAATCATTACCCGTTGATATTTTGGCCCATATTGATTGGCAAAATGACGTGACCGTTTATTTTTGTTATGAAAAGTACAATATTATCGAAACCCAATGGTCGGTATTTAAAAAATACTGGAAAAATTTCTTATTTTACGATGATGGACCAATCTTATTGGGGCGTCGCCGTGCTCAAGCGTTATGGTTTGGTTCAAATGGCAAAGTCAAATTGGGTAATAGAAAGTAACGAATAAACGAATAAAAAGCAGCTTAGGCTGCTTCTTATTCGTTCTACAGTACTCGAGAGTTATTTAATTGATACAAACTTTATAACATCACGCTATCCATTCTTTCCTATACTGATCATAAGAGATGTTCGGGAGGGCGCATGGACGATAAAATTCTCCAATCTGTTGTTGAAATTACGGGGCAGAAAAATGCGGTGTCATTGGGTTATTGTGTCATCAGCGCTCTAGTCGAGATGTTGCCTCTGAAATCGGCCTGCTTAGAACATTATATTGGACCTCATTCCTATGTCATTGCAAAAGCTACTATCTGTAGCCGTATACCTGGAAAATTTGAAATTAACTGGGAATATGAGGGCGAGACGGTTCCAAGTTATGAACATAACCATTCTGATATCGAGCCCAAAATAGAAGATTTAGGTACAAACGGATACCATTGCATTTACCCTATTGCTATCAACGATAGTTTTTCTGCTAGGTTGTCTCTGATTCTAAAAGTTCCGCCCAAACAATATCGAATGCTCATTGAAGGCTTTGTTAAAATTTACCAAAATTACGTTTTATTATTGCATGAAAATGAGCGTGACAAGCTGACAGGGTTGCTGAATCGAAGGACGTTAGAGGATAGGTTGCGCCTTAGCTTTGATGTGCTTCCTGAAACGACGACAGTAGGCTCAGTGATGCCTTGGGTTGCCATCATTGATCTCGACCATTTTAAACGGATCAATGATAATTTTGGCCATCTGATTGGCGATGAAGTTTTGCTCTTGGTGGCTCAGCAAATGCAGAATTTTTTTCTTAATCAAGAACAACTGTTTCGGTTTGGTGGAGAAGAATTCGTGATTATTTTTCCTGCCAGTGAATATGAGGTCGTGTTAAACAGAACCGAGAGGTTTAGACAGCACATCGAGCAGTTTCGTTTTCCTCAGGTTCAACATATCACGCTTAGCATTGGTCTCTGCTCTATCTCGCCAAGAGAATATCTCTCAACGATTTTAGATAGAGCAGACAAAGCACTCTATTTCGCCAAAAACCACGGTCGCAATCAAGTACAATGTTATGAAGATCTGTTGCGTAACGGTGTATTCATTGCAAATGAAGAGGGGGACAGTAGTGCCGAACTATTTTGAACTGTTCACCTTATTTCTTCGCCGATAGCGTGCTACCCATTGAGGCCGTGATGATCATCGTAATGGCGATCCATTGCATTAAGCTTAATTGTTCTTGAAGAATAATTAATCCAGCTAATGCGGCGATGGCGGGCTCTAAGCTCATTAACACACTAAAGTGTTGTGTAGACAAACGCTTTAAAGCCGACATTTCTAGGCAATAAGGTACGGCGCTTGAAAGAATCGCGACAGATAACGCCATAGGCAGTATTGACCACGTAAAAATAGACGCCTCTGATAATACAACGCCGATTGGAAACGCAAACAGGGCCGCAATTGTCATCCCTATCGCAACGGTTGCGCCTCCAGAACCGACACTCCCCGCTCTTTGACCAAACCATATGTAGGCTGCCCAGCATCCGCCGGCCGCTAAAGCCAGTGCAACGCCAATCGGATCAAGTGCATCGACACCCGTTAGATCGGGCAATAAAAAAACAATGCCCAGAATAGCAAGCGCAACCCAAATCAGATCTTTTTTGCGTTTAGATGAGAGAAATGCAATGAGTAATGGCCCTGAAAACTCCAACGCAACCCCAATACCAAGAGGAATTCGTTCAATAGCAAAATAGAACATCAGTTGCATGCCACCTAGGCTTGCTCCGTAAATGATCATTGAGCGCCATTGTGAAAGAGAAAGTCGTAACTGCCATGGGCGAAAAATCATTAACAGTATTAATGCAGAGAGACCAACGCGCAGTGCAATTGTTCCACCTGGGCCAACAATAGGAAATAACTGCTTGGCTAGTGACGCGCCAGATTGAATGGTGGTCATGGCCAAGAGTAGAGTTAACACAGCCAAGAATATAGGAGATTTAATCGGTCGCATGCGCATCCATATGAAATAAAAGGAACGGGCCGATTATGCCTGAAAAATAAAGGGGTTAATAGGAACAACGAGCGGTGAATTAAAAGGGGATACCGTGAGTGCAAAACACTCACGGACCAAAAGATAAATAAGTGGGCTTGGCTTAGTGGATGTAGAAACGAGGGTTTGCCGTTCCCCAAATCGTATACAGTTCAGGGAATATGAGCTCTGCATTTTCTTCCAGCTCACTGACAGTGATTCGGCCTTGCTTTTGCGCGCCAAACAAGGTGACTTCCTGATTAGGAAGGACGCCTTTCACATCGGTTACGTCAACCAATGTGGTGTTCATTGAAGTTACTCCAACCACCTTTGCTCGTTGACCGTTAATCAATACGTCACCGCGATTGCCCATTTTTCTTGGGTAACCATCTGAATAGCCAACAGGCAGATTTGCCAAAACACTCTCTTTGGTTACGCGGTATGTACTGTCATAGCCAACAGTGCTTCCTTTAGGAAGATGATGCAATGACGCAATACGTGTTTTGAATGAGACGATTGACGGATATTCCGGGTTAGTTGGTAAGTCGCCATATAGGACGCCGCCAGGACGTACCATATCAAGTTGTGCTTCTGGTACATTGAGAGCAGTGTAGGAGTTGGCAACATGCAAAATCAGTTCATCGCGTTTTAGGTTTGCTTGCTGAATCAACCAAGCTGAATTGGTATTAAAACTGGCCAACTTACTGCGGATTTCGTCTGGATTGTAATTGGGGAAATGCGTCATGATCCCAACAATTTGTATGTCGCTTTGGGTAGCAATCGCAATCGATTCTTGTTTTCCTGCATCGGTTGACATATCGATACCATTGCGTCCCATACCGCCATCATTTAATGCCAAATGTACTCTTATCGTTTTACCTTTTTGCTGGCTTAGCTGAGCGAGTTGCTCAGCTTGTATTTTACTACCGATTAGCTCTTCGATATCGAACTCGACACTTTGTGCGATTTCATCAATGCTCGCAGAGCGAACACGCATCAACTGGCCTTTAAACCCGCTCTCACGTACGGCTCTAGCCTCTGCATTACTGGTAATTGCGATACAAGGGATCCCTTGCGCGAGAATAGTTGGCATTAAGCCGCGAATACCGTTGCCGTAAGCATCTGCCTTCATCACGGCGCAAATTTTAGTTTGGCTGTTGATGTGGCTCTTAAACTGCTCAATATTTTGTTTGAATTGGCCAAGATCGATCTCAAGCCAAGTATTGGATTGCTGAATTTCTTGTATAGAAGGCTCACTGACGTTAAGGCTTAAAGGTGCAGAAGTCGCTGAAAAAGAGGGTAAAGCCATGGCAATTGACAGTGTAAGAAAAGAGGCTTTGAAATTCATTCTATCTCCTAGGTAAGTAAAAACAAGAAAGCCCCGTTAGGGGCTGACTCTATTTTAGTTAAGTTTGAAACGCCCCATTGCGTCTTGCAATGTGACCGATAATTGACTGAGTTCGTGGCAAGCTTGCGCCGTTTGTTCTGAACCCTGCGCGACTTCTTGTGAAGCCGTATGAATATTTTCAATGTTGCGGCTTAGTTCATCGGCAACGGAATCTTGTTCACTACAAGCACTGGCGATTTGTGTTCCCATATCCGCAATTTGAGCTACTGAGTTTTCAATTGAAACCATCAATTGCTGCGAGTGGGTTCCTTGAACGACGCAAGAGTCAATGCTGACGCGCGAACGTTCGGTTGCTTCTTTTGCTTCGCCTGCCATGGTTTGTAATTTTTCGATAATGGTTGTGATTTCGCCAGTTGAAGCTTGAGTTCTTCCCGCAAGGGTGCGCACTTCATCGGCAACAACAGCAAAGCCTCGGCCAGATTCACCAGCGCGGGCTGCTTCAATCGCAGCGTTCAGTGCCAATAGGTTCGTTTGCTCAGCGATGTTACGAATAACGTCAAGTACCACGTTAATTTGTGTCGATTGTTGTTCTAAATTTGCAACGGTTTCGCCAGCCTGACCAATGATTGTAGCCACTTGTTGAATGGAGCTCACCATCGCGGCATTGTCTGTTGCACCCTCTTGGGCTTTAGTGTTGGCACTACTTGCTTGTGATGCTGAGTCTTCCGTGTTGCGTGCTACATCGGCCACTGCGGCTTTCATTTGCGTCATCGCTGTTGCGACTTGTGTGATCTGATATTGCTGCTCTTTCATACCTTGAGCTGAAATATTGGAGATTTGACTCATCTCTTCCACAGCACTACTCAGTTGTGTTACAGCGGAGATGATCTCTTCGATCAGTTGACGTAAATTGTTCTGCATCTTTTGTGAGGCATCGGCAAGTTCACCTAATTCGTCATTGCCAATAGCATTACGATCGATCTGTTTTGCTAAGTTACCTTCTGCAATCGCGTTTGCTTGGTCAACAACCAAACGCAAAGGCCCACAAATTATGCGAGTCAAGAAGAGGGTGATAATGACCATGACGACGATAATGGAAACATTACTGATACTGGATGAAGTGTTCAGTGTGTCAACTGCTTTAAGAATATAGCTTTTGTTGCCATCCATTGCTTTTTGCAAGATGCCAATCAGCGTTTTTATGTCGGCTTCAATATGACGAAAATTATCGAGAGATTGGTTTAACAGTTTATGCGCACTATTTTTGTCATTGTTCGCTAAAGCCTGATTAAATTGTGCAATTATGCTGGTGTAACTATCCCAGTCTTTCATTAGCTTTTTAAATGTTTGCTCTTCTTCGCCTGGCCAAACACTTTTGCCATATTCTTTTAAACCAGCATCAATTTCTTGTTGCAATTGGCGGCTAGTCACTAAGCGTTGATTAAGCTCGTTTGCATCGTCAGTGAGCAAGGAGGCAAACTGCGCACGACGCCAATAGGAGAGTTTATCTCCCATTGAATCTACGTGTTGTAGTGCAGGCAGTGTATCGTCGGCAAAATTCACCAACTGACTTTTGACTTGTTGGAGTTCGCTATATAAAAACCAAGCGAAGAGGATGTTGATTAAAGCGATGAGGCTAAATGAGCCTGCAATTTTCTGTCTGATGGATAGATTTTTTAAAAACATGAATGAGTTACCTTTGATTGTTTTTGTCAAAAGTCGCTTGAGCGAACAACATCCATTTACCGACAATGTGATCTATATCCTAATTGGTCGCGGATATTATCATGTTATCTATAAATTGACGATACCTATACTATTAAAGTAGCAGATGTTTGATTGTGCAAAGATAAAACGATTGATTAATTTTAATGATGTGAGGGTGGTTGATTATTGGTTTAACACCTAAGCGTGGTGAGAGGATTTGCAAGCGACCCCTCATTCTGAGTATTTGCCTTAGTGGTAATCGTTGTTCATTGATCTAACACCAAACTTTTTGCTGAGTAACTGTAACATAATGGCAACGTTGTTCGAGATTCAAGTACACCTTTAATTATCGTTTCTATGAGTACTCAGGAAGAGTTTATATGGTGCGTCCTTACTTAAAATTTATCATCCCTATTTTAGTTCCATTACTTATTTTATTGTTGCCTATGACCGCTTTCCCTTTTGAAGGGATGACCGTAATACAACAGCGAGTGATTGCCATCTTTTTGCTCGCTGCTCTTTGTTGGGTATTTGAACCGATCCCAATCTATGCCACATCGGTAGTCGTGATCGTGTTAGAGCTCCTAATGGTATCGGATAAAGGTATCTGGTTTATGAGGCTTGCTGAGGGAGAAGCTCATTTTGGTGGCTTGCTAAAACATACTGATATCATGGCGACGTTTGCCAGCCCAATTATTATGTTGTTTTTGGGGGGCTTTTTCTTAGCCATGGCCGCCACTAAGTATCGCTTGGATGTCAACCTTGCACGAGTGCTGCTCAAACCATTTGGCCAGAACCCCAAGTATGTCATGTTAGGCTTGATGTTAATTACTGGCATCTTCTCGATGTTTATGTCCAATACCGCAACAACAGCGATGATGCTTTCCATTTTAACGCCAGTCATCGCGGTATTTGGCCCAAAAGATCCAGGGCGAATTGCTTTTGCTTTGTGTATTCCGGTCGCCGCTAATATTGGCGGTATAGGTACGCCAATAGGTACTCCTCCCAATGCGATCGCATTGAAATATCTGGTCGGTGAAAATTTAATTACCTTTGGCGAATGGATGCTCTTTGGGGTGCCGTTTGTGATCATAATGATGGCACTCGCGTGGGTATTGATTAGCGCCATGTTTAAAGCAGAGCAACAAAAAATTGAATTGACCATTAAAGGTAAATTTTTAAAAACACCAAAAGCCATTATTGTGTATGTCACCTTTGCTCTGACCATTCTTCTTTGGTTGATGGGCTCAACCCATGGTATGAACTCTTATACTGTTGCACTGATACCCGTGGCTGTCTTTTCTCTTACTGGCATCATTAACAAAGAAGATCTAAAGAAAATTTCTTGGGATGTGTTGTGGTTAGTGTCTGGTGGTATTGCGCTAGGACTTGCATTAGACAAAACGGGGTTAGCGCAACTAGTGGTGAACAGCATTCCTTTTGCACAGTATTCACCTTACGTTGTTTTATTTGGTGCGGCATTTTTGTGTCTCATTATGGCCAATTTTATGTCACATACCGCCACCGCGAACTTATTAATGCCGATTATGGCCGCGCTTGGTGCTTCAATGACTTCGCTTACTCCATTAGGTGGAGAAATCACGTTGATTCTCGTGGTTACCTTTGCTGCATCACTTGGTATGTCATTACCTATCAGTACACCACCTAATGCGTTGGCGCATGCTACCGGGCACGTTCAAAGTAACCAAATGGCTAAAGTAGGGGTTGTCCTCGGTGTGATAGGGGTGCTGCTCAGTTTTGTTATGGTTTGGTTACTTCATGCGGTTGGTCATATCGGTTAGGTAGCATTATGTCGGATAAAAGACTTGTTGCACTCATTGATCGTTATTTCCGCCATCCTGAACGGATGGTGAAACTGCCTTCGGGAAGTATTGTCATTGAGCAAGAAGGTTATAATGATCGACTCTATTTCGTATGGTCGGGAGAATTGAGTGGCTATTACAATGAAAAAGGCGATAAACCGATAAAAGTTTTTTCAGCCGGTGCTGGTGCTTTTATTGGCGTGCACAGTTTTTTTTCTGGTGAATGGATAGCTTCTTCAACAGTGGTGGCTGAATCTACGGTAGAGCTTGCCTGGATCGACCGAACTACGGCTGTTTTAGAAGAAGATCAATATGGACCTTTAACCGCCCAGTTTACCCCCGTTATTGTGAATGAATTATCCCGCCGTCAACGACGCGCAACTCAAGAATCAGTGGCAAAAGAAAAAGCATTAGAAAGGTTATATTCGGCTGAGCAAATGACGACCTTGGGCCAGTTAGCGGCGGGCATTGCCCATGAATTGAACAATGCCATCGGGGTAGTGAGTAGCAAATCTGAGCGATTAGAAGTACTGTTTATGGAGCTGCTCGAAGAGGTTCATCCTGAAGCGAGCCTCTTTTTCGATTTTGGCTTGATGTATGGTCAGAAAGTATCGTCAAACGAAGCTAGAAGGCGAGGTGCTCTTTTCGAAAAGCAATACGCCCTGCCTAAAAATGTGGCAAGAGATTTAGCAAAAGCGGTTCCAGAAGACTACTTATCTTCGCACTGGCTGAAAAATCCACATTTAGCTATCCGTTATTGGCAAATGGGCCGTGACTTGCATGATTTACGTTTGGCCTCTAAACATACTGTTGGCATTGTTAAATCAGTAAAACAACTGGGCCGAACTGAAATTACTCAAGATGAAGAGTTCGATATTAACGATACGATCAATCGAGCATTGGCACTATTACAGAGTGATTTACGACGTGTCAGTGTCCGTATTAGGCCTGCTGCATTACCCTTATTTAAAGGATCTCAGACAGAGCTGGTACAAATTTGGGTAAACATCATCAAAAATGCCTGTGATGCGATGGCTAACATAGCAGAGCCAATGATAGAGATACAAACCAAATTAAGTAAACAACGTATATTGGTAACCATTGCTAATAACGGTCCTGAAATTAACGAAGCCACTAGACGGAAAATATTCCAACCAAGCTTCACCACCAAAAAAGGAGGGTTGTCGTTTGGTTTGGGACTAGGGTTATCAATAGTGAAACGCATTGTTTCTGGGTATGGTGGAAATGTCGTACTCAAAAGTGACAATGAAAGAACAATATTTAGAATTAAATTACCCACGGAGAGCGATTATGGAGAAGCTTAATATCATTTGTGTCGATGATCAAAGGGAAGTATTAAGTGCGATACTGCAAGATCTTCAACCACTCACTTCTTGGTTGAATATTGAAGATTGTGAATCGGCTTATGAAGTATTGGATCTAATGGATGAGTTTGACGAACAAGGTGAGCATATTGCGCTGCTGATGTCAGATCATGTGATGCCAGGAAAGACAGGAGTCGAATTATTAACCGAGGTCGCAGCAGATTCCAGATTTAAGAAAACAAAGAAAATTCTGTTAACAGGGCAAGCAACACACACAGATACGATCAATGCGATTAACACTGCAGGTGTAAATAGGTATTTTGAGAAACCATGGAATGCGAAAGAGCTGGTAGATTGTGTTCGCACTTTAGTGACAGAATTCATCTTTGAAGTAGGTTTAGATTATAAAGACTATCACAACGAATTAGATCAGAAAATAGTGCTAGCAAAACTGAGATAAGTGAATAATGCCCAAATAACTTTAACGGCGGCTATTAAAGTGTTTGGGTATTAATCGATGATATTAAAATGGCCAATAAGCTTGTCATCAGCATTCAATATTTGTCCTTGAGAAGATTCTTCATCATAAATAAAATTGAGATGAAGAGTGTCTAAATTGCAATTTATCTGACTTAATATATGACGTGTCAATATGTCACTATTAAGTTGATGAATAGTCGCATTCCAAGAGCAATGTTTAATATTAAAATGAATATTCATAGTGAGCGTAATTTTTGTGTTGCTTTAGATTTAGCAAACCAAAAACGCTTTCTACCAGTTGTACGAGACATAGTAGATCTCCTTTGTAAAAATGAAAATATTACATAGATAGAAATAGGATTGTCAAAACGGTTTATGCAAAAATGGCTGAATGTTCGAACGGGATAAGCAGAGGGAACGGAGCAGAAGTTTGAGCGATAACGTTGATAACTATAATTTATAATCTAGGTAAAAATAAGAGCGCTGGCGTGGTGCCAACGCTCACACATTCATGCGAAATTATTCAGCACGTACGTTAGCAGCTTGAGGACCTTTAGCACCTTGTTCTACAACAAAAGATACTTTTTGGCCTTCTGCTAAAGTTTTGAAACCTTCAGAAGCGATAGCGCGGAAGTGTACGAATACATCTGGACCGCCGTTGCTTTGAGAAATGAAACCAAAACCTTTAGTTTCGTTGAACCATTTTACAGTGCCAGTAGTAGTGTTAGACATGTTATGTCCCTTATAAAAATAAAAAATTTTAAAATACAGGTGTTGCTTTGAGACGAATTATTTAAATGAGACCATGAAACTAGAGGACACTTTGAATTGAATCTGAAAGGGAACTTTGGCTTACTTGTTACATTAATAACCCTGTTCAACAGAGCGGGCATATAATCGCATGGTCCTCAATCAAAGTAAAGCATTTATTTTAAAATAATTAAG
>NZ_CAWNMS010000057.1:0-28086 GCF_963875605.1 Vibrio sp. V04_P4A5T148 | reverse complement strand
GCGTGACCTCAACCTTAACTAGGTTGTGCGGCGCTATTCTTTTCTTCGAAAAGAATTTGGAGCGACACACGAGGTTCGAACTCGTGACCTCAACCTTGGCAAGGTTGCGCTCTACCAACTGAGCTAGTGTCGCATTCACAACGTTTCCGTTGTTCAGGGCTGCGAATTATAAGAGCATTTTCTTATGATGCAAGCCCTTACTGGCAAAAAATCTTTTTTTTTTTTTTTGACGAAAAATAACGCAAATATGGCGTATTAATCACAAAAACTGGTTAACACGCCATCAGCAAAAAATGCCGTTCTGAAAATTAAATACTGAATATGGTCTTACGGTAGTACTGAAGCTCAGCAATAGACTCACGAATATCATCTAAAGCCAGGTGGCTACCTTGCTTAGAAAAGCCATCCAATACTTCTGGCTTCCAACGGCGAGTCAGCTCTTTTAGCGTACTGACATCCACATAACGGTAATGGAAGTAGGCTTCCAGCTCAGGCATATGTTTATAAAGGAAGCGGCGATCTTGCCCAATACTGTTGCCACAAATCGGAGATTTACCTTTAGGCACCCACTTTTCCAAAAACGTAATGGTCTGTTCAACCGCTTCTTGTTGTGTCACTGAGTCATGACGTACTCGCTCGACCAAACCGCTTTTGGTATGTGTGGTGGTGCACCATTCATCCATTTTAGCCAATTCAGCTTCTGATTGATGAACAGCCAACACTGGGCCTTCAGCCAAAATGTTCAACTCACTATCAGTCACAATGGTGGCAATCTCGATAATTTTGTGAGTTTCAGGGTCTAAGCCTGTCATCTCAAGATCAACCCAAATCAAGTTTTGATCGCTAAAAGACATAAATACGTTGCCTATATTGGTTTGCAGATAAAAAAGGTACTATACCCAAATTCAGATCCCCAAGATACCTTTGGACATTGGATCCAAACGGTATGATTTTGAGTAAAATCTCAACGTTGGATCAAAACGTATCATAATCATGAAGTAGATAATCGTGGCAAAGAAAAAGAAGCTGACGAAAGGTCAAGTACGACGCGTTCGTAATAATCAGAGTAAACGACTCAAAAAAGAGGACACAGTTTCGTGGGATGAAGCCATGCTCGGCACCGCAAAAACTGGGTTAGTGATTACTCGTTTTGGCCAACATGCCGATGTTGAAGATTTAGAGACTCACACCATCCACCGCTGTAATTTACGCCGAGGCATTGAAACGCTGGTCTCAGGAGATCGTGTTATTTGGCGACCTGGACTAGAATCGATGGCGGGTATCTCTGGCGTTGTCGAAGCGGTTGAACCGCGCAAATCGGTTCTGACTCGTCCAGATTATTACGACGGTTTGAAACCAGTAGCGGCAAACATTGATCAGATGGTCATTGTGTCATCCGTACTACCGGAACTGTCACTCAATATCATCGACCGTTATTTGATCGCTTCAGAAACCGTGAATATTGCGCCGCTAGTGGTACTGAATAAGATTGATTTACTCAGCGATGAATTGCGTAACCAATATCAAGAGTCGTTACGTGTGTACGAACGCATTGGCTACAAAGTGCTTTTTGTCAGCAAAAAAAGCGGTGAAGGGATTGCTGAGTTAGAAGCGGAACTTGGCGGACGGATCAACATATTTGTTGGTCAATCTGGCGTTGGTAAATCCAGCCTAGTGAACGCATTAATGCCAAATTTGGAAGATGAAATTGAAGAAGGTGAAGTTTCTCAAGCATCTGGACTTGGTCAACATACCACCACTGCGGCTCGCTTGTATCATATCCCTACAGGCGGTGATTTGATCGACTCGCCGGGAGTGCGTGAATTTGGTTTATGGCACTTGGAAGCTGAAGCGATCACTGAAGCCTTTGTCGAATTTCGTCCCTTCTTAGGCGGCTGTAAGTTTAGAGACTGCAAACACGCTGACGATCCGGGTTGCTTATTACGTGAAGCGGTGGAAAAAGGTGATATTAGTAACACGCGCTTTGAGAACTACCACCGAATTTTAGAAAGCATGTCGGAAAACAAAGCTAACCGCCAATATTCGCGTAACAAAAAAGCGGATTTATAAATAGCATCGAGTTTTACCCCGGCAAATGTCCGCAGACTTGATCGATAAAATTTTTATCTGTCGCCATCGAATAATCCGTAAGCAATGGTGACTAACTGCTGACATGGTGAGAGTTTTTCAGTAACATCTCGCGCCCAAAGTGAAGAACATACAGTTAACATTGGAATCAAAGACAATGGATAAAATTAAAGTTGGACTGCAATACTGGATCCCACAACATGGCTTAACACGCCTGATGGGTAAACTCGCATCAGCGAAAGCTGGCGGTCTAACCACTGCAGTCATTCGTTGGTTTATTAAACAATATAATGTCAACATGGATGAAGCTCTGCATTCAGATCCTAGCCATTTCAAAACATTCAATGAATTCTTTGTTCGTGAATTGAAAGCCGATGCTCGGCCAATCAGTGACGGTGATAGCTTAATCACCCATCCGGCCGATGCTTGCGTTAGTCAATTCGGGCCGATTCAAGATGGCAAGCTGATTCAAGCGAAAGGCCACCATTTTACAGCGGTAGAATTGCTCGGTGGTGATGCCAAACTGGCGCAAGAGTTTGAAGATGGCGAATTTGCCACGCTTTATTTATCACCTCGCGACTACCACCGCGTACACATGCCTTGCGATGGCGTGTTACGTCAAATGATTTATGTACCGGGCGATCTTTTCTCGGTTAACCCACTAACAGCCGAAAATGTACCGAACCTGTTTGCTCGCAATGAGCGCGTGGTGTGTATTTTTGATACTGAGTTTGGCCCAATGGCACAAGTGCTTGTCGGAGCGACCATTGTTGGCAGTATTGAGCTAGTTTGGTCAGGGACTGTCACGCCTCCGCGCGGCAATACCGTTTATCGCTGGGATTATCCAGCCCAAGGCAATACCTCTGTTGTACTGAAAAAAGGACAAGAGATGGGTCGCTTTAAGCTAGGCTCAACGGTGATTAACCTGTTTGCAAAAGATAAAATTCGCTTTGATGAGTCTATGCAACACAATGCTACAACGGTTATGGGTACTCCATACGCACAGCAACGTTAATCGCCATCTCTTAATGTTCCCTGCAAAATGCGTTAGCTCTGCATGTTCAGAGCTAACGCCTCTAGATATTTCGCTTTTTTTCTTTATTGATAAAAAACAAAGCTGCTGCATATTCCTTCGCTAAAACTCAAAATTTCAAGCCGCGTCTAAGACCTTCATTCACATATCATTTACGCTAGTTACTTCAAGTTAACCTAATGAAGGTCATGTGATATGCCTACCATGAATACGGGAATGCTGATAAAGCTTGCGATCTGCTTTTTGCTGCCCATCGGTGTTTTACTGATGCCCATTGATGCAATACCGATTGATGACTTAACCTTAATTCAACATCGATTACTGGCTATTTTTTTATTGGCTGCTCTGCTTTGGGTATTAGAGCCAGTTCCTGTATTTGCCACCTCCATTTTGATCATTGCGCTCGAATTGGTGATGATTTCAGATAAAGGCTTGCATCTCTTTCGTTCGCCACCCGCTGGACATGATATCGGCGAGCTGATGAAGTACACCGATATTTTCAGCGCTTTCTCTTCACCGATTATTATCTTGTTCATGGGCGGCTTTGCACTGGCGATTGCTGCTTCTAAATATGAACTGGACAACAACTTAGCCCGAGTTTTACTCAAACCTTTTGGTACTCAACCCCGCTTTATTATGCTGGGGCTAATGTTGATCACTGCGGTATTTTCTATGTTTATGTCCAATACCGCGACTACTGTGATGATGCTGGCGCTGCTCGGGCCGATCGTCGCTTCCGCTCCAAAAGGGGATTTAGGCATCAAGGCCTTAGTGCTCTGCATTCCGATTGCAGCGAACACCGGTGGTATTGCCACGCCTATCGGTACGCCACCCAATGCGATCGCGCTGCAATATCTCACCGGAAGCAATAGCATTGATTTCTTTTCTTGGATGATGATGGGCTTGCCGTTTGTGATTATTCAGCTCACGTTAGCTTGGTTTTTGCTACAAAAACTGTTCCCCTCTTCAGAAAAACAGATGGTGCTAAAACTAAACGGAACATTCCAAAAAAATTGGCGTGCAATCGTGGTCTACATTACTTTTGCTGCCACCATAGTGCTGTGGATGACCACCTCTCTACACGGCATGAACACCTATGTGGTATCTATTATTCCTTTGGCGGTTTTTACACTCACCGGCATTATGGGTAAAGAGGAACTGAAACAGATCAACTGGGACGTCTTGTGGCTAGTGGCTGGCGGGATAGCGATTGGCATTGGGCTAGATAAAACAGGGCTCGCTTCAGCATTAGCTCACGCGATTGATTACAGTTCTCTATCGCCTATCTCGGTCGTCATCACCCTGTCGCTCGTTTGTTGGCTCATGGCAAACTTCATGTCCAATACCGCGACCGCTAACTTACTCATGCCGATCGCCGCCGCGATTGGCACATCCATGGAAAGCTTGGCCAGTATTGGTGGTATACAAAGTTTGTTAGTGGTTGTCGCCTTTTCTGCCTCACTGGGTATGATTTTACCTGTCTCAACACCACCGAACTCACTGGCCTATTCTACCGGGCTTATTGAGAGTAAAGACATGGCCAAAACAGGTCTGATTATTGGCGTTGTTGGCTTGTGCATTGTCTATGCTGCCGCGCTATTACTGACCTAACCTTTGGTCACTGCGACTTGCATTGAGCGTCAAGACTGAATGCAAGTCGCAAGATGAATCATCTCTATCTAAAACTCAGCAAAAATGACTCAACTGGATGAGTAATAATCGAGCGCGATCATATTAATCAACATCATATTTTCGTAGGATTAGCCTGTTTTAGTTATTCATTTATCTGAAGAACCATGAAAAGACCTCATCATTTGGCTGCAAATAAGCACAGGTGCCGTTAATTCATCTTTTTTCCGTTCTGATCTATCGACACGCTGTTGTCAAACCGTTCTAGGGGCATAACCCATGAGACATACCATCAAATTTAAAATTCAAGTGGCGATCGCCATCATCATCGCAATCGTCAGTGGCGTCCAAGCTTGGATCTCCGTCAGTCAATTACAGCAAGAAACGACCTATGCCATTAATAGTGAAATGGAAAACACCAGTCTTGCTACTCGCCATTACATCAGTGATTGGCTTGGGATCCGCAGCAATATGATGTTGGCCAATGAACCTTTTATTGCCAATAATAACAATGCTGACCAAGCGTTACTGGTGACTAAAAAGAGCGGTGATTTTCTTTCTGTTTATGCTGGTTTTAGTGATGGCAGCATTGCTTATGGTGATAAAACCGAAGATTGGCCAAGTGATTATGATCCAAGAACGCGCCCTTGGTATAAAGATGCAATGGCACAATCAGGGCTTATAATTACCGAACCCTACCAAGATTTTGATGGCAGCATCGTGGTCAGCTTCGCCAAAGCTTTTAAAGGTCAAAAACAAGGCGTACTCGCCGCCGATTTAACGGTAACCAATCTCATTAAAGAGGTACTGAGTGTTAAACTCGATAACCAAGGCTTTGCGTTTCTGGTTGATGGCAATAACAATATTGTCGCCTATCAAGATGAAGCCTTAAGCCAAAAACCTTTAACCAATTTAAACAACGAATTAGATTCCCAGCATATGGCCAGCTTAGCCCGAGAAAATCGCGTGGATACCATCGCTTGGCCAAAGCAAGGCAACAAATTAATTTACGTCTCACAAATACCAAATACCGATTGGTTACTGGGCATTGTGGTAGACAAAGAGATGGCCTACGCCTCGGTTTCTGAGCAAATAACCTTTACCGCCATTGCCTCTTTAGTGCTCTACATTATTATCGCCAGCATCAGCACTTGGGTTGTAACCCGCTTACTGCAACCACTGCAGGTATTGTCGAACGCTTTAGCGCAATTAGCGCAAGGAGAAGGCGACCTCACCCAACGCATCGACATTCGACGCATGGATGAAATCGGTGAATTGGCCGAGAAAGTGAATCTCTTTTTAAGTCAAATGCAGGAGATGCTGAAAGGGATCGTCAGCCGTAGCCAACAACTTTCCCAGCAAGCACAAGATGCCAATGACCTTTCTGCTCAAGCTTCCATGCGAGTTGAGCACCAACAAAATGATGTCAACCAAATAGCCACCGCGATTCACGAGATGTCGGCTACCGCCGCTGAGGTGGCTAGCCATGCCGAACTAACGGCTAGCGCGTCACAAGCATCGGCCTCAGCTTGTGATGACGGGCAGGCGGTTATCAAAAAGAATCGAGATTCCATTACTCACTTAGCCAATCAGGTCGATAGTGCGGCCAAAGTGATCCGAGAGTTGGAGAGCAATGCTCAAAGTATCAACCAGATCCTATCCACCATTCAAAGTATTGCCGAACAAACCAATCTGTTAGCACTCAATGCAGCGATTGAAGCGGCCCGCGCAGGTGACCAAGGCCGTGGTTTTGCTGTGGTCGCCGACGAAGTTCGTGTGCTAAGCCAACGTACGCATGGCTCAACGGAAGAGATCCGCACCATGATTGAAACCTTGCAGCGCAATACTCAACATGCGGTCGAGAATATGGAAGCCAGCACCAAACTGGCCGACCACAGTGTTGACTATGCCGAACAAGCTCACGACAGTTTAGTGCGGATCACGCAAGCCATTACCGAGATCAATGATATGGCCTTGCAAATTGCCAGTGCCGCTGAAGAGCAGCGAGCTGTCAGCGAAGACATTAGCCGCAATACACAAGGTATCAAAGACGCTTCTGATGACCTTGCAAGCCAAACTCAGCAGAGCAGCCACAGCGCTCATGAAATGCATTTATCGGCAGAAGCCATGCGTAACGATATTCGCCGCTTCAAAGTATAAATCCTCTTGGCTTGCCTCTTTTAATCGCATTGAGGCAAGCCCATAAATTCCCTTTGTTTTCCCCTAGCGCTTAAGGCATATTGAGATCCTTCCCTCGTTCAAGGATGTTTACATGGGCTACGAATGGCTCGCGCTTGCTGCCGCGTTTCTTTGGGCAGTAGCCAGTTTACTGTCTGTTACTCCCGCTCGCCATTTAGGAACCTTTGCTTATAGCCGTTGGCGCATGGGCTGTACTTCTCTCATTTTAGTGAGCATGGCGCTGGCAACTGGCGGCTGGGCAACGGTAAACAGCGAGATGGTAACACCCATGATGTATTCGGGGTTGATTGGCATATTCATTGGCGATACGGCGCTGTTTGCGTGTTTAAATCGCATGGGGCCAAGACAAGCGGGTTTGCTCTTTTCCTGCCATGCCGTTTTTTCGGCCATTCTCGGCTATTTTTTATTCAGCGAAAGCATGAGCCATGCAGAGCTAGTGGGCGCGACTTTTGTCTTTTCAGGCGTTCTAACGGCCATCTTTTTTGGCCGCCGAGGGCAAAATCATAATGCATTGGAAGCAATTAAAGGCCGAGTATGGGTTGGCATTGCACTTGGCCTTATCGCGGCTCTATGCCAAGCATTGGGTGGGATCATCGCCAAACCCGTGATGCAAACGGGGATCGACCCCATCGCCGCTTCCGCGATTCGAATGCTCACCGCCTTCACCGCACACTGCTTACTGTTGGCTACTGGTGCAAAATTAGCACGCGCCACTCAAGCCATTACGCTACCCATTTTTACCATTACTGCCATCAACGGTTTTCTTGCGATGGCGGTCGGAATGACGTTAATTCTCTACGCACTGCGTGAAGGCAACGTGGGTATGGTGGCCCTGCTCTCCTCAACCACGCCCATCATGTTGTTGCCTATTTTATGGATGTATACCAAACAGCGGCCCAACCGCTTCGCTTGGTGCGGCGCACTGTTTGCCGTGCTTGGGACGGGAATTTTAGTTTATTAAATGGCGCTAAAAGGCACCGATGTTGATCAATAGGCTACCTTTATAGGCATTGATAGGGAGAATCATTGATCTTAACCTACTGCAATCGCTTCAAAGTGTAGTAAAATTACGCTAATTTCTGTTTAAGTTACTTTGAATTTGACGAGGTCATAACTATGTCAGCTAAGAAGCCAATGGCTTTAGTAATTCTTGACGGTTGGGGTTACCGTGAAGATAACGCACACAACGCAATCAGCAATGCACATACTCCAGTCATGGATAGCTTAATTGCAAACAACCCAAACACTCTGATTTCTGCTTCTGGTATGGATGTAGGTTTACCGGATGGTCAAATGGGTAACTCAGAAGTCGGTCACACCAATATCGGTGCTGGTCGTATTGTTTACCAAGACCTGACACGCATTACTAAATCAATTCTTGATGGTGAATTCCAACAAAACGAAGTGTTAGTCAACGCGATGGATAAAGCCATCAAAGCGGGCAAAGCGGTTCACCTATTGGGGCTAATGTCGCCAGGTGGTGTTCACTCGCATGAAGATCATATCTACGCTGCCGTTGAAATGGCTGCTGCCCGTGGCGCTGAGAAAATCTACCTCCACTGCTTCCTTGATGGCCGTGATACGCCACCACGTAGTGCCGAAGCCTCATTGCAACGCTTCCAAGACCTATTTTCTAAATTAGGTAAAGGTCGTATCGCCTCACTGATTGGTCGTTACTACGCCATGGATCGCGATAACAACTGGGAACGCGTACAAAAAGCTTACGACCTATTGGTTGAAGCCAAAGCAGAATTTACTTTTGATTCCGCCGTGGCAGGCCTTGAAGCCGCTTACGCACGTGAAGAAAATGATGAATTTGTTAAAGCGACAGAAATCAAAGCTGAAGGCCAAGACTCTGCTGCGATTGAAGATGGCGACGCCGTGATTTTCATGAACTACCGCGCCGACCGTGCACGTGAAATTACTCGTGCCTTCATACCAGATTTCAACGGGTTTGAACGTGCAAAGTTCCCAGCAATTGACTTTGTAATGCTAACCCAATACGCCGCCGACATTCCTCTGCTGTGCGCATTTCCACCAGCATCACTAGAAAACACCTACGGTGAGTGGCTATCAAAGGCGGGCAAAACTCAGTTGCGCATCTCTGAAACAGAAAAATACGCGCACGTCACCTTCTTCTTTAACGGTGGTGTTGAGAACGAATTCCCAGGCGAAGAGCGCCAATTGGTTGCTTCACCTAAAGTGGCAACTTACGATCTGCAACCGGAAATGAGCGCGCCTGAACTGACTGAAAAACTCGTTGCGGCAATCAAATCGGGTAAATACGATGCGATTATCTGTAACTACCCGAACGGCGATATGGTTGGTCATACTGGTATTTACGAAGCGGCCGTGAAAGCATGCGAAGCGCTTGATGAGTGTATCGGAAAAGTGGTTGAAGCGATTAAAGAAGTCGATGGCCAGCTACTGATCACAGCAGACCACGGCAATGCAGAAATGATGGTGAACCCAGAAACAGGGGGCATTCATACCGCACATACCAATCTGCCAGTGCCGCTTATCTACGTCGGTAGCAAAGATCTTAAGCTAAAAGATGGTGGTAAGCTTTCTGACCTAGCACCAACGATGCTTGCTCTATCGAACATGGACATCCCTGCAGAAATGTCTGGTCAAGTGTTGTTTAAATAACTCACCAACCACGTGATGTTGAGCCTCGATAAATATCGAGGCTTTTTTTCGCCCAAGAACTCGATTTGATTGCAAGTTTTGACATAGGGCTTTCGCCTCGCGGATGGCTTTGAGTATACTGACTCACTAATTTGTCGATAGAGACTTGAAAACGGATGAGAAACAAGCCTTCACCACACCTAATTACTATAACGACTTGGTGGCATGCACTTAGCCTAGTGATGGTGTTAGGGCTAGCTTGCCTCTCCAGCTCACCGTTAATGGCTGCCACACAACAAGAGCTAAAAGGGGTGAAAGGCGAAATTTCTCGTCAGCAGCAAGCGTTAAATAATCGACAAAAAGAGCTCGATTCGTTGCAAAATGCGCTTAAAAAGCAAGAAGTAGGCATTTCAAGTCTAGAAAATCAGATCAAAAACACCAAATCAGAATTAGTAGTGGCTAACGCTAATATCGCTAAACTCAAGCAAAAGATCACGGCCTTAGAAACACAACAAACACAGCAAACCGCCAAATTAGCTCAACTGATCAAAACCTATTACGCCACTCAGCGAGCGACAGCCTCATCCAACATACTCAATAATGGCGTGGAAGAAGATCGCATCAGCCAGTATTACCAACACTTAGCTAAGGCACGCAGCCAAACCATCCAACAGCTTGAACTTACGCAAAAAGAACTCAATGAAAGTGAAAAACAGCTGCGACTTGAACGAGACCAAATCGCCTCTCTATTAGAACAGCAGACCCAAAAGCGCGCTACATTGGCAAAAACGCAGTCAGAACGACGCAGTACAGTGGGTAAAATTCAAAAAAGCATTTCCGGTGATAAAGTCTACTTAGCGGAATTGCAACGCAATGAAACGCGATTACAAGCGGAAATCGCCAAAGCAGCAAAACGTAACGCTGTGCTAATGGATGGGTTAGCACCGCAAAAAGGCAAGCTACCTTGGCCAGTCAAAGGTAAAATCCTGCATGCTTTTGGTACACGTCAAAGTGGACAAATTGACTGGAAAGGTCTAGTCATTGACGCCAATTATGGTCAAAACGTCAAAGCGGTTTATTCTGGCACGGTCGTGTTTGCTGAATATCTACGTGGTTATGGGCTGGTGGTTTTGCTCGATCATGGCAAAGGCGATATGACCTTATACGGCTTTAACCAAAGTTTGCTCAAAAAAGAGGGCGATAAAGTCACCGCTGGTGAAACCATTGCTTTAGCGGGCGACACTGGCGGTCAATCTCAGCCAGCGCTCTATTTCGAAATTCGTCGCAACAGTAAAGCCGAAGACCCAACACGCTGGCTCAGTCGCTAGCAAAACACATTCATCACCCAGTTAATCCGGGCGAGCGTTAGTGTGATGAATAGTACGCTTCTACTTGAGTAATGAATTGGGTCAATTGTCTTTTATCCAACGAATTAATACCCGCAGCTGCTTCTCGCCCGCCTCCGGTTGCAAAGGCGCTGCATAACCTATCCGCTCCCTGTTTATTGGCTAATGGAGCACGTAGCGAAACGGTATAACCACCCGATGAATTTACCGTTAAAACCATATGTGCCGCGGCGGGTGCTTGATTGGCTAGCCAATTACTAAACACACCACTCACTCGCTGTGATGATGCACAATCTGGCAGCTCGTACACGCTCAAACAGGCACTTTTATAGATAGGCTCTAACGACTGAGCGAGCTGCATATCTTGCTCATAAGCGTGCTGCAAATGATAAAAAGGGGAGTTGTCATCCTTCATTAAATCAAACGGTGAAGGATAAACTAGCAAGGCTTGGTACAAATCAGCGGGGTGATAATGAAGCTGCTCTATCGTCTCTCCATAACCGTTATAGTTAATCAAGGTGCCTAAGTTTTTTAGTTGTTCAGCTTGAGTGGTAGTTAGCCCCGCGTTGCGCGCTAAAGTATCCGCTTTAGCAATCAAATTATCGCCATAAGCTGCCACAATCGCCCACTCATGGAACGGACCACCTAACCACTGATCAATAATTAATGCCGTACAAGTATTAGGGTCCAAATCAATATGGGCGTCAAGCAGCGGAGTCTCGGGGATTGAGCCTGCATAGTGATGATCGGCATAAAATACCGTCACCCCCGCCGCAAGAGCCTGCTGTAAAGGTTGCTGATTCTTCTCCATCGAAATATCTAACACGGTCAGACTATCTCGGGATTGAAGATTAAGACGCTGGAGCAATTTGATATCACGCTTAACCCCAGTAACTAGGGTCGTCGTGCGAGGGTAAGCAAGCCGCAGCTGAAGAAGAGAGATGATGCCATCAGCATCACCGTTAAAAACGTCATAGTGCATATCAACACCACCCTTAGAGATGTATAGCTAAGAAGCTAACAGCTTCAAAGGATTAAGAACAATACTCAAAGGTTATAACTAAGCACAGATTATGATGCGTGCATCGCCCGCACACCTTCCTCTAATAATAGAAGCTGTTCAAGACCTTGTTCCGTTGCTTTGGGTTTAACGACTGCGATCATCTGTAGCATGCCTTGATGAATCACTTGCTCGGTGATCTGCGTTTTGGAAAACATCGCTGACTGATAACTCAACCAACACGAGGCCGTCATATGGAGAGTGGTCACTAAAGATTGCATATCTTCTTTTCCGACAGACAGCAATTTCAGCTCAACAAAAGCGTGCATAATATTAATGAGATTAGTTTGCAGCTTTTCTTGTACTTGAATGTACTCACCATGTAGTACTTCATCACGCTGCAGGATTTCCGGTAAATTGGCATAGAAAAAACGGTATTTCCACATCAAAGTGAAGATCGAATCAAGATAATGCTTTAACAGAGTTAAGCTTTCGCGCTGTGCCGCAATCGGCTGAAAACGTTCGAGTAACTCTGCTGAATAGAGAGCAAAAATATCACGAACAATTTCTTGTTTATTACGAAAGTGATAATACAAATTACCTGGGCTGATTTCGATATGTGCTGCGATATGGTTAGTGGTCACCGTTCTTTCACCATGTTCATTAAACAGCGCTAATGCAGCATAAACGATCTTATCTTTGGTCTTCATCTTGTCTTATTACCTCTTTACCTCTGTGAACCTGCTCCTATCAAATAACAGGATGAGAGTGAGAAACGGTGCATTATCGGCGATAAGGCACCGCAAACCTATTATTGATGGTACGGTTTAGACAAGGCGTGCACCGCATCAACAAATATGCCCGCATTTTCCGGTGGCACATCTAAATGGATACCGTGTCCGAGGTTAAAGACATGGCCCGTTCCACCATGGCCGAATCCTTCAAGAATGGTCGCCACTTCTTGGCGAATACGATCATGCGGAGCATAAAGCATGGAAGGGTCCATATTGCCTTGCAGCGCGACTTTGTCACCGATACGCGCTTTGGCGTCGGCAATATTGATGGTCCAATCAAGCCCTACAGCATCACAACCCGTTGCAGCAATCTGCTCCAGCCACATGCCACCGTTTTTGGTAAACAGAGTGACGGGTACGCGGCGACCTTCATTTTCACGAATTAAACCATCCACAATTTTGTGCATATACTGTAGTGAAAAGAGGTTGTAGTCGCGCGGCGTCAGTACTCCGCCCCAAGTATCAAAAATCATAACAGACTGAGCACCCGCTTTGATTTGTGCGTTAAGGTATTCAATAACACTGTCTGCCAGTTTATCGAGCAAGGCGTGCAGCACGCTAGGATCGGCGTACATCATTTTTTTGATCTTAGTGAAGGCTTTTGAGCTGCCACCTTCCACCATATAAGTCGCGAGTGTCCATGGGCTGCCTGAAAAACCGATCAATGGAACTTCACCTTGTAGATCTTTGCGGATCTGGCGTACGGCATTCATCACATATTGCAGTTCGCCTTCCGGATCCGGTAAGCCAATTTTATCGACATCGGCTTTACAAGTGATCGGGCGTTCAAACTTTGGCCCTTCTCCCGCTTCAAAATACAAACCCAATCCCATGGCGTCAGGAATGGTTAAAATATCAGAAAATAAAATAGCGGCATCTAATGGAAAGCGACGTAATGGCTGTAATGTCACTTCAGAAGCTAGCTCAGCATTTTTACACAGCGCCATAAAATCGCCCGCTTCGGCACGCGTTGCGCGATACTCTGGCAGGTAACGTCCCGCTTGGCGCATCATCCATACAGGGGTGCAATCGACAGGTTGTTTTAACAGTGCACGCAAGTAGCGATCATTTTTTAATTCAGTCATTCCGTCTTCCAATTTAAAGCTTGTTATTTTTTGTGGCGTTATTCTAGCACTGAATAAGCGCCAAAAACGGTGTGCTTTGCAAGCGAGATCATGTTATTAACTTTTAAATCAATGGTTAATTTGCAAGCAACCTTTAACGGTGTTAAAAATTTGTTCGCTAGCGAAAACTATAATTATAAACTGAGTACTCTGTACTCGGCATCTCATAACGACATCTTACTTACCCCCTCCTTCACCGGAGGGTTTTTTTTAGCAATGCGGCAGTGAATCTTTCTCGATTTCGCTTAACGTGTGCTCTATTAATGCTCTGGCTATCGTCCCTTCGGGCGCAACGGGAGGCAAAGCACTTGCTAAAAACCATTGCGCATCACTCAATTCACTATAGTCGGGTTTTATCGTGCCAGAGTCATATTCCGCCACAAAGCCCATCATCATACTCGATGGAAATGCCCAAGGCTGGCTACCAAAATAGTGAATATTTTTCACATGAATCCCCGTTTCTTCAAGCACTTCACGTGCCACGCACTGCTCTAACGTCTCCCCAACCTCTAAAAAACCAGCAATGACGGTATACATGCCGTTACGATGCCTTGGGTGCTGGGCCAATAAAATTTTATCCTGATTTCGTACCGCGACAATAATGCAAGGAAAGATACGCGGATAATGTAACGTTCGACACTCAGAACATTGCATCGCCAATTGGTTGTGGTTCAGGTAATTTCGCCCGCCACATTGTGGACAAAAACGTAACGTTTGGCTCATGTGACCATATTGAAGCGCCTTGCTAATCGCCAAAAATAGTTCTGGTTTGAGATGCAACAATTCGCGTAATGAAGTCAGTTCTCGCTCGCCATCAAGATCGGCATCATTAACCCACATCACTGGGTAACCATCACAACTATCTACCACCACCGCTTTTTCTAAAGGCAGGGAATATTCGCCCGCAGATCCTAGCGGTAACTCACCATTTATGGTCCAGATCTCACTTCCGGAAACTACACACCAATAAGCGATTTTTGTATCACTATTTTTCAACATGTTGCGACCTCTCTTCTTGCAGTTACCCCATTTTACTGGCAATCTAAATTCATACCAGAATTTGTAACGTTCCAAATTTAGTTCTATAAATTCTAGTAAGGACAATGAGTTGTATCTACGAAGTGCAACCCTACGCAAAGGAAACGGTCACCCATTTTGGGACCCGATCATGAGGGCATGGTCATGCTAAAAAAACTAAAACGCACACAAGAGCAATGGGGCGGTTCCAGTGACGTTATTGATCACTGGTTAAACACGCGACAAACCTTAATTGTAGAGTATTGCAAATTAGCCGCGCTGCAACCTTGCACCGCCAAAACGAATGTTAACGGGCTTCCCTCGCCAGAAGAGCTGCAACGTTTTTGCCAGCAACTGGTGGATTATATTTCTGAAGGCCACTTCAAAATCTACGATATGGTGATGGGTAAGTGGCGTGCAACCGGCTTTGAAGCCACCGATGAAATTAATCAGACTTATGGAAAAATTATTGTTACTACCGAGCCATTACTCAATTTTACAGATAAATACGCGGCAGTGAGTGATGAGGATGATCTCGAAAACTTTGACAACGACCTTTCGCTAATTGGTGAAATTATTGAGGTGCGTTTTGGAGTGGAAGATAGTTTGATTCAACTTATCGCGGACAGCTTGGCTATCCCTCCTGGTGCTTAATATTGAATATTTGGATGTAATCATTCGCGTAGATTAATTAAGCGCAACAAAAAAGGCACCCGAAGGTGCCTTTTTTAATCAGCGCTGAGATTACTCTTCAGAAGAGAAACCTGCGTTTAGCAGTGCCGCTAGGTTATCTGTCGCTTGTTCAGCAGACGGGCCTTTTAGCTGTGCCGCACGTTTAGCTTGACGCTCTTGGTGGTAAGCGAAACCTGTACCCGCTGGGATCAGACGACCAACGATTACGTTTTCTTTCAGACCGCGAAGATCATCACGTTTACCAGAAACAGCCGCTTCTGTTAGTACGCGAGTTGTCTCTTGGAACGATGCCGCAGAGATGAACGATTCAGTCGCTAGAGATGCTTTAGTAATACCTAGTAGCTCACGCTCGAAACGAGCAGGCTGTTTGCCTTCGGCTTCTAGGTTACGGTTTGCAACTTTCACTTGTGAGTATTCAACTTGCTCACCCGCTAGGAACTCAGAGTCGCCAGCATGAGTAATCGTACACTTACGTAGCATTTGACGAACGATAGTTTCAATGTGCTTATCGTTAATCTTAACGCCTTGCAGACGGTAAACTTCTTGAACTTCGTTAGCGATGTAAGACGTTACAGCATGGATACCACGTAAACGTAGGATATCGTGCGGAGTCTCAGGACCATCAGCAATAACGTCACCACGTTCGATCTTCTCACCTTCAAACACGTTAAGTTGACGATGCTTAGGAATCATTTCTTCATAAGTTTCGTTACCCTCACGAGTGATGATTAGACGACGTTTACCTTTGGTTTCTTTACCAAAGCTCACAGTACCTGTGTGCTCAGCAAGAATCGCAGGCTCTTTTGGTCGACGAGCTTCAAACAAGTCAGCTACGCGAGGTAGACCACCCGTGATATCTCGGTTACCGCCAGATTTTTGTGGAATACGCGCTAATGTGTCACCAATACCAACTTCAGCACCATCTTCGATGTTAACGATCGCTTTACCCGGTAAGAAGTATTGAGCTGGCATATCAGTACCAGGGATCATGACATCTTTACCTTTCGCATCAACAAGTTTGATAGCTGGACGCATATCTTTACCTGCTGCTGGACGAGCGGCGGCTTCGGTTACTTCGCTTGAAGATAGACCCGTTAGGTCATCTGTTTGGCGAGAAACCGTTACACCATCAATCATATCAACGAATTGGATGCGACCAGCCACTTCAGTGATGATTGGCATGGTGTGCGCTTCCCAGTTAGCCACTGTTTGACCAGCTTCAACCGCGTCGTTATCACCTTTACTCAACACAGAGCCGTAAGGCAGTTTGTGTTTTTCTTTAGTGCGACCAAATTCGTCAATGATAGTCAGCTCTGATGCACGAGAGGTGATAACCAGCTTCTTATCTTTGTTGATAACGAACTTAGCGTTGTGAAGTTTCACAGAACCTTTGTTCTTCGCTTGGATACTGTTCTCTGCCGCAGCAGTAGAAGCCGCACCACCGATGTGGAACGTACGCATCGTTAACTGTGTACCCGGCTCACCGATAGATTGAGCAGCAATAACACCAACTGCCTCACCTTGGTTTACTAGGTGACCACGAGCAAGGTCACGACCGTAACATAGCGCACAACAGCCGAAGTCCGCATCACAGGTTACCACTGAGCGTACTTTCATATTATCGACAGAGTTCTCATCGATAATCTGACACCACTTCTCATCAATCAGAGTATTACGTGGAATAAGTACTTCTTCAGTGCCTGGCTTCATCACATCCTCAGCCACAACACGACCAAGAGCCAGTTCCGTTAAAGAAACTTTAACGTCACCACCCTCGATATGAGGCATCATGTCGACACCTTCTTGAGTGCCACAGTCATGCTCTGTCACCACAACGTCTTGTGCAACGTCTACTAAACGACGAGTCAGGTAACCTGAGTTCGCTGTTTTAAGTGCAGTATCGGCTAGACCCTTACGTGCACCGTGGGTAGAGATAAAGTACTGTAGTACGTTCAGGCCTTCTTTAAAGTTTGCTGTGATAGGCGTTTCGATGATTGAACCATCTGGACGCGCCATCAGACCACGCATACCTGCAAGCTGACGAATCTGAGCAGCAGAACCACGAGCACCCGAGTCAGCCATCATATAGATGCTGTTAAACGATTCTTGTTGTTCTTCTACGCCATCACGGTTGATCACGGTTTCAGAAGATAGGTTATCCATCATCGCTTTCGCAACACGGTCGTTGGTAGACGCCCAGATATCGATAACTTTGTTGTAACGCTCACCCGCCGTAACAAGACCTGATTGGAACTGTTCTTGGATTTCGCGTACTTCTTCTTCAGCTTCAGCAATTTCAGTGTATTTTGCTGCTGGTACAACCATGTCGTCGATACCAACTGACACGCCTGACAGTGCTGCATAAGCAAAACCGGTGTACATGATTTGGTCAGCAAATACGACCGTATCTTTCAAACCAAGCTTACGATACGCTTCGTTTAATAGATTTGAGATCTGTTTCTTACCAAGCTTCTGGTTCACGATGCTGTATGGCAGGCCTTTAGGCACGATTTGCCATAGCATGGCACGACCGACAGTCGTATCGACCATCTTAGTCTCAGTTGTGCTGTAACCATCTTCATCAACAACGGTTTCAGTGATACGTACTTTAACGCGTGCGTGTAGCGCCGCTGTCTTAGTACGGTATGCCTTCTCAGCCTCTTTAGGGCCAGCCAGGTACATACCTTCACCTTGTGCGTTGATTTTTTCGCGAGTCATGTAGTACAGACCCAAGACCACGTCCTGTGAAGGTACGATGATCGGATCACCTGATGCTGGCGACAGAATGTTGTTCGTCGACATCATCAGTGTACGAGCTTCAAGCTGTGCTTCTAAAGTTAGAGGCACGTGAACCGCCATTTGGTCACCATCGAAGTCCGCGTTATACGCCGCACACACAAGTGGGTGCAGTTGAATCGCTTTACCTTCAATCAGTACAGGTTCGAACGCTTGAATACCAAGACGGTGCAGTGTTGGTGCACGGTTTAGTAGTACTGGGTGTTCACGAATCACTTCGTCTAGGATATCCCAAACAACCGCTTCTTCACGCTCAACCATTTTCTTAGCTGCTTTGATCGTCGTGGCCATGCCGCGAGTTTCTAACTTGCTGTAGATAAATGGTTTAAATAGCTCAAGTGCCATCTTCTTAGGAAGACCACACTGGTGCAGACGTAAATATGGACCTACTGTGATTACAGAACGACCTGAGTAGTCTACACGTTTACCAAGTAGGTTCTGACGGAAACGACCTTGTTTACCCTTGATCATATCAGCAAGAGATTTCAGAGGACGCTTGTTAGAACCTGTGATCGCACGACCGCGACGACCGTTATCAAGTAGCGCATCAACAGACTCTTGCAGCATACGCTTTTCGTTGCGTACGATGATGTCCGGAGCTGCTAGCTCTAGAAGGCGCTTCAAACGGTTGTTACGGTTGATCACACGGCGGTACAAATCGTTCAGATCAGATGTCGCAAAACGACCGCCATCTAGTGGTACTAGAGGACGTAGATCTGGCGGAAGTACCGGAAGCACAGTCAGGATCATCCACTCAGGGTTATTACCTGAGCTGATAAACGCTTCAACAAGCTTCAGACGCTTAGTCAGTTTTTTGCGTTTAGTTTCAGAGTTAGTGGTTTGTAACTCCTCACGCATCATCTCTGTTTCAGCGACAAGATCCATTGAACCCAATAGGTCCTTGATCGCTTCTGCGCCCATCTTCGCCGTGAACTCATCGCCCCACTCTTCTAGACGGTCAAGATACTCTTCTTCAGTAAGCATCTGACTCTTTTCTAGATCCGTCATACCCGGCTCTGTTACTACATACATTTCGAAGTAAAGAACACGTTCGATATCACGTAGAGGGATATCCATTAGCAGACCGATACGAGACGGTAGCGATTTTAGGAACCAGATGTGAGCAACCGGTGATGCAAGCTCGATGTGGCCCATACGGTCACGACGAACTTTAGTTTGTGTAACTTCAACGCCACATTTTTCACAGATCACGCCACGGTGTTTCAGACGCTTATATTTACCACAAAGACATTCGTAGTCTTTGACTGGACCAAAAATACGCGCACAGAACAGACCATCACGTTCAGGCTTGAACGTACGATAGTTGATCGTTTCAGGTTTTTTAACTTCACCAAAAGACCATGAACGAATCATGTCAGGTGAAGATAGACCGATTTTGATTGCATCAAATTCTTCGGTCTTATGCTGTGCTTTTAGAAAGTTTAATAAGTCTTTCACAATCAGCTCCTGTAAGGAGTTAAAAGGCGCTCGGCGAGCGCCTTTCTACCAGGATAATCCAGAGGGTTTACCGCCAAGATTACTCTTCGTCTTCTAGCTCGATGTTGATACCTAGCGAGCGGATCTCTTTCAGCAATACGTTGAAAGACTCTGGCATGCCAGGTTCCATGCTATGGTTACCATCAACGATGTTCTTATACATCTTCGTACGACCGTTAACGTCATCTGACTTAACAGTAAGCATTTCTTGTAGTGTATATGCAGCACCGTATGCTTCTAGTGCCCACACTTCCATCTCACCGAAACGCTGACCACCGAACTGAGCTTTACCACCAAGTGGTTGCTGAGTTACTAGGCTGTACGAACCTGTTGAACGAGCGTGCATCTTGTCATCAACAAGGTGGTTCAGTTTGAGCATGTACATGTAACCGACAGTTACAGGACGCTCGAATGCATCACCAGTACGACCATCAAACAGTGTTAGCTGACCAGAAGTTGGTAGGTCGGCTAGGCTTAATAGTTCTTTGATTGATGCTTCTGACGCACCATCAAATACTGGAGTTGCAATCGGTAAACCACCACGAAGGTTGTTCACAAGAGTACGAACATCACCATCAGACAGAGCAGAAATATCTACTTTCTGACGCGTATCGCCAAGATCATAAACCTTCTGTAAGAACTCACGCTGCTTAGACAGCTCTTGTTGTTCTTTAACCATTTGGTTGATCTTGTCACCAATACCTTTTGCAGCCAGACCTAAGTGAACTTCAAGGATCTGACCTATGTTCATACGTGACGGTACACCTAGTGGGTTTAATACGATATCAACCGGCTGACCGTTTTCATCGTAAGGCATGTCTTCAACAGGGTTGATCTTAGAGATTACACCCTTGTTACCGTGACGACCTGCCATCTTATCACCAGGCTGGATACGACGTTTCACCGCTAGGTAAACTTTAACAATCTTCAGAACGCCAGGCGCTAGATCATCACCTTGAGTGATTTTGCGACGTTTCGCTTCGAACTTCTTATCGAAGTCAGCTTTTAGCTCATCCCACTGCTCAGCAAGCTGTTCAAGTTGAGATTGTAGCTCGTCGTTTTCTAGTGTTTGTTCTAGCCATTTCTTACGATCGATCGCATCAAGCTTCGCTTCAGAATAGCCACCATTGATCAGTACAGCTTTCACACGCGCTAGTAGACCACCTTCAAGAATTTGGAACTCTTCAGTAAGGTCTTTCTTCGCTTCTTTTAGCTGCATGTGTTCAATTTCAAGCGCACGCTTGTCTTTCTCTACGCCATCGCGAGTGAAAACTTGAACATCGATAATGGTACCTGAAACAGAGTTTGGTACACGCAGTGACGTATCTTTAACATCAGAGGCTTTTTCACCGAAGATTGCACGTAGTAGCTTCTCTTCTGGAGTTAGCTGAGTTTCGCCTTTCGGCGTTACTTTACCAACTAGGATGTCACCACCCTTAACTTCAGCACCAATGTAAACGATACCTGACTCGTCTAGTTTAGACAGAGCCGATTCACCTACGTTTGGAATATCCGCTGTGATCTCTTCAGAGCCCAGCTTAGTATCACGAGCCACACAAGAAAGTTCTTGGATGTGGATAGTCGTGAAACGGTCTTCTTGAACGACGCGCTCAGATACTAAGATCGAGTCTTCGAAGTTATAACCATTCCAAGGCATGAATGCGATACGCATGTTTTGGCCAAGCGCTAGCTCACCAAGGTCTGTTGAAGGACCATCAGCAAGGACATCACCGCGAGCTACAGGTTCACCTGGCATCACAGTAGGACGTTGGTTAATACATGTGTTTTGGTTCGAACGTGTGTATTTAGTTAGGTTGTAGATGTCGATACCCGCTTCACCAGATACAAGTTCATCTTCATTAACTTTAACTACGATACGAGACGCATCAACTGACTGCACCATACCGCCACGTTTGGCAACGGCAGTTACACCAGAGTCAACCGCTACATTACGTTCGATACCAGTACCAACCAACGGCTTCTCAGCGCGTAACGTTGGAACCGCTTGACGTTGCATGTTCGCACCCATCAATGCACGGTTCGCATCATCGTGTTCTAGGAACGGGATAAGCGAAGCGGCGATTGATACGACCTGGTTGGTCGCAACGTCCATGTAGTCAACATGTTCACGAGGGTGAAGACCAGATTCACCTTTTTGACGAGCTGTGATCAGCTCATCTGCAAACGTACCTTCTTCAGTCAGAATGGCGTTTGCCTGCGCGATAACAAATTGACCTTCTTGGATAGCTGACAAGTAATCAACTTCATCAGTCACCACACCATCAACAACACGACGGTACGGAGTTTCTAGGAAACCGTATTCGTTACAACGTGCAAATGCTGACAATGAGTTAATCAGACCGATGTTCGGACCTTCTGGCGTTTCGATCGGACATAGACGACCGTAGTGAGTTACGTGTACGTCACGTACCTCAAAGCCAGCACGCTCACGAGTTAGACCGCCAGGACCCAATGCAGAAATACGACGTTTGTGCGTCACTTCTGAAAGTGGGTTGTTCTGGTCCATAAACTGAGAAAGCTGTGAAGAACCGAAGAATTCTTTAACGGCCGCAGAGATAGGCTTCGCATTGATCAAATCTTGAGGCATGATCGCATCAAGATCGCCAAGGCTTAAGCGCTCTTTCACTGCACGTTCAACACGCACAAGACCTACGCGGAATTGGTTTTCAGCCATTTCACCAACAGAGCGAATACGACGGTTGCCAAGGTGGTCGATATCGTCCACTTCGCCAATGCCGTTACGAATGGCGATCAACTTCTTCATCACTTCGATGATATCAGTTTCGTCAAGCGTACCAAGCTCGCCGGCATCTTCACGCTCAATTGAGCTGTTGAACTTCATACGGCCTACTGTTGATAGGTCATAGCGTTCTTCTGAGAAGAATAGGCTTTCAAACAGCGATTCGGCTGCTTCTTTTGTTGGTGGCTCGCCAGGGCGCATCATGCGGTAGATTTCTACTAGTGCAGAAATACGATCAACCGTACTGTCGATGCGGAGCGTCTCAGACACAAATGGACCATGATCAAGATCGTTCGTAAATAGAACTTCAAGTTTCTTATAGCCCGCTTGTGAAAGATTCGCTAATGCTTCCAAGCTAATTTCTTGGTTTGCGCTAACGATGACTTCACCAGTTGCTTCATTGACATAATCTTTAGAAGCGACTTTACCAACGATGTACTCAACGGGTACTTCGATAAAATCAACGTTATCTTTTTCTAGTTGACGAATATGACGAGCCGTTACACGACGACCTTTTTCGACATAAACGGTACCATTTGCTTCAATATCAAATGACGCTGTTTCGCCACGCAGGCGCTCAGGTACCAACTCCATAAGAAGAGTTTGGTCTTTGACTTCAAACTTCACTTTTTCGAAGAACAGATCCAAGATCTCTTCTGTCGATTTACCAAGTGCACGAAGAATGATCGATGCAGGCAGTTTACGACGACGGTCAATACGCACGTATAGGTTATCTTTTGGATCAAACTCAAAATCTAACCATGAACCACGGTAAGGGATAATACGTGCGTTATAAAGAACTTTACCTGATGAGTGAGTTTTACCCTTATCGCTGTCGAAGAATACGCCTGGGCTTCGGTGCAGCTGGGATACGATAACCCTCTCAGTACCATTAATTACGAAGGTACCATTGTCTGTCATGAGTGGAATTTCACCCATGTAGACTTCTTGTTCTTTAATATCTTTTACAGTACCTGCTGGCGCGTCTTTATCAAAGATCACTAGGCGTAGTTTTACGCGTAGTGGCTTAGAATAAGTTACACCACGAATTTGACATTCTTTAACGTCAAAAACTGGCTCACCAAGACGATAGCTAACGTATTGCAGCTCAGAATTGCCGTTATAGCTCTGAATAGGAAATACAGAACGAAAAGCAGCCTCAAGACCGTATTGTCCTTCAGGATCCTGTTCGATAAACTTGTCGAACGAATCGAGCTGGATCGATAGCAGGTATGGAATGTCCAACACTTGTGGACGAGTACCAAAGTCCTTACGGATGCGCTTTTTCTCGGTATAAGAGTAAACCATGGGGTTCCTCAGCTCGCTGATAAGTGACCCAAACTGCCCACCAATTATTCAAAAATAAAGGGTCATAGGACAGTGACTAACAGCTGTTTACTGTAGTAACACAACATCACTCAAAAATGATAGTTTGTGTGCTTTTGCACGAGTATAAGCGTCTAAACAGCGGGAAAATTCACCCATACCCTACAGCGCAAAAAGGCCGGTGGTCAATAAACCACCAGCCATTAGCCTTGCGGCTAAGAAATTAAGTAATAATTACTTAACTTCAACAGTCGCACCAGCTTCTTCTAGCTCTTTCTTAAGTGCGTCAGCTTCTGCTTGAGAAACTGCTTCTTTAATTGCAGCTGGAGCGCCGTCAACTAGAGCTTTAGCTTCTTTAAGACCTAGGCCAGTTGCGCCACGTACTGCTTTGATTACAGATACTTTGTTTGCGCCAGCAGCAGTTAGGATTACGTCGAATTCAGTTTGCTCTTCAACAGCTGCTGCTGCTGGGCCGCCTGCAACTACTGCAGCTGCAGCAGAAACACCGAACTTCTCTTCCATAGCAGAGATAAGTTCAACAACTTGCATTACAGACATTTCTGCAACTGCATCTAGGATTTGCTCGTTAGTAATAGACATAACAATTCTCTTTTAAGTCAACAATAAGTTTATTTAGCAAACAATAAAAAGCAATGCGAATTACGCAGCTTCTTTTTGATCGCGGACAGCAGCGATAGTACGTACCAGCTTGCCAGCAGAAGCTTCTTTCATGCACATCATTAGGCGTGCGATTGCTTCGTCGTAAGTTGGTAGTGTCGCTAGTAGTTCAGCGTCAGTTAATGCGCCTTCAAATGCAGCTGCTTTGATTTCAAAGTGCTTGTTCTCTCTAGCGAAGTCTTTAAAAAGACGCGCTGCAGCACCTGGATGCTCGTTAGAGAATGCGATCAAAGTAGGACCTACGAATACGTCTTGTAGACATTCGTAAGCTGTGCCTTCCACTGCGCGACGTGCTAGAGTATTACGAACAACTCTCATGTAAACACCCGCTTCACGAGCTTGTTTACGTAGAGAAGTCATCGCGCCTACTTGAACGCCACGAGAGTCAGCAACAACTGCAGAAAGTGCACCACTGGCCGCTTCGTTGACTTCAGCAACAATTGCTTGTTTGTCTTGAAGGTTTAAAGCCATCTTGGATTTACTCCTGGTTGTCGTTACACCACTCACTATTATGACAACAGTGAGAGTTATTTCGGTGCAGTCCCAGAAGAAAGTTTATCTATTCAAAAAATAAATTATGCTTTCTGTCAGTTCGGGCACCATCTACGTAGGTACGATTAAGTCATTTATCAAACAGACAAATAACGCCTACGGTCTTGGACGGAGACTGGGTCATAGTTCTAAGAACTAAAATCAGCCCCAACCACAAATATTAGGCGCAGAATTATACACAAATTCCACACCTAATCAAATGTATTATTACGCTTGAGCGTTTAGCGTGTTCTGATCAACAGCAACACCAGCACCCATCGTAGTAGAAATGCTTACTTTCTTCAGGTAAGTACCCTTAGCAGAAGAAGGTTTCGCTTTCTTAAGTGCAACTAGAAGAGCTTCTAAGTTCTCTTGAAGTTGGTTAGTTTCGAAAGAAACTTTACCGATAGTTGTGTGGATGATGCCGTTTTTGTCGTTACGGTAACGAACCTGACCTGCTTTAGCGTTCTTAACCGCTTCAGCAACGTTAGGAGTTACAGTACCAACTTTAGGGTTTGGCATTAGACCGCGAGGACCAAGAATGGTACCTAGTTGACCTACAACGCGCATTGCATCTGGAGAAGCAACAACAACGTCAAAGTTCATTTCGCCTTTCTTCACTAGCTCAGCTAGATCTTCCATACCCACTAAATCTGCACCAGCAGCTTTAGCCGCTTCAGCGTTTGCACCTTGAGTGAACACTGCAACACGTACTTCACGACCAGTACCGTGTGGCAGAACAGTTGCACCACGTACGTTTTGGTCAGATTTACGAGCATCAATGCCAAGGTTCACAGCAACGTCTACAGACTCAACGAATTTAGCCGTTGCAAGTTCTTTAAGAAGAGCTACAGCTTCGTTGATTTCGTATTCTTTAGTTGCGTCAACTTTCTCACGGATAGTGCGCATACGCTTAGTTAGTTTTGCCATGATATTAACCCTCTACCACTAAGCCCATTGAACGAGCAGTACCCGCAATAGAACGTTTCATCGCTTCAATGTCAGCACCAGTCATATCAGCCGCTTTCGCTTCTGCAATTTCTTGGATTTGAGCATCAGTAACCGTGCCCACTTTTTCAGTGTTTGGACGGCCTGAACCAGACTTGATGCCTGCAGCTTTCTTCAGAAGAACAGCCGCTGGAGCAGTCTTAGTTACGAACGTGAAAGAACGGTCGCTGTATACAGTGATAACAACTGGAGTAGGCAAGCCTTTCTCCATTGATTCTGTTCTTGCGTTGAACGCTTTACAGAATTCCATGATGTTAACGCCACGTTGACCTAGTGCAGGACCAACTGGTGGACTTGGGTTCGCCATACCAGATGCAACTTGCAACTTGATATAAGCTTCAACTTTCTTAGCCATGATATTTCCTAAATGTGGGTACAAACGCCAATCAGCTGATCAGCTCCCCGGTTACTTTGTCATAAAGACGTGTAAATAAGGCGCGAAATTATAATCACATTTCACGCCCTTAACAACCCTAAAAGATGTTTTTTTAATCAAGCTTATCGACTTGGCCAAACTCAAGTTCAACAGGAGTTGCACGACCAAAGATAGATACTGACACTTTAATGCGGCTCTTCTCGTAATCCACTTCTTCAACGGTGCCGTTGAAATCAGCAAATGGACCTTCATTAACACGAACCACTTCACCTGCTTCAAACATCGTCTTAGGACGCGGAGCTTCGCTCGCTTTCTCTAGACGATTAAGAATCGCATCGGCTTCTTTGTCAGTGATAGGTGCAGGACGATCGGAGGTTCCACCAATGAAACCCATTACACGAGGAACACTACGAACTAAGTGCCAGGACTCATCATTCATGAGCATCTGTACCAATACATAGCCTGGGAAGAACTTGCGCTCACTTTTACGGCGTTGACCTGCACGCATTTCAACAACTTCTTCGGTTGGAACAAGAACTTCACCGAAGAATTCTTCCATTGCGTGCATCTTGATATGCTCACGCAGCGATTGCGCTACGCGGCCTTCAAATCCAGAGAAGGCTTGAACTACATACCAGCGTTTTTTAGGAGCTTCACTCATGTATTAAACCCTCTATACCCCAGTCACGAAAGCGACAAGACGAACCATAATGCCGTCGATGCCCCAAAGTGCTAGAGCCATTACGATACTTACAGCTAAAACGATTAATGTTGTTTGCATGGTTTCTTGACGTGTCGGCCATACCACTTTGCGAACTTCCATACGAGATTCACGCGCAAACGCAATCGCCGCTTTTCCTTTTGTGGTTGTCGCAGCAACACCGAGTGCTGCAATAATCAGCGCAACCACACCTGCAGCGCGAAGCACTACAGACATTTCACCATACAGGTAATTACCCACAACAGCGGCAGCTAACAGAGCAAAAGTGACAATCCACTTAAATGTGTCTGCTGCACTTGAGCTATCAGGAATTTCAGCATTGTTTGCTTTCATAAACCAACCTGTTACAAGTCTTAACATAGACGACAACAACCCCGCTGTTGCAGGGCAAATCCATAGCACAGGTAAAGCTACCTATACATACTCATCAAGATAGAAATGTCTCTATCTTAAATCCTTTGCACTGGCTTTATCGACCAACAAATCGACAACGGCCAAATTTAGTGCAGAAAAAGGGCATCAAATGATGCCCTTTTTGGTAGTCGTTAGTCAAATACTATTCGTATTTAAACGGCTAAATCAGCAATTAAGCGATAACTTTAGCAACAACACCAGCACCTACTGTACGACCGCCTTCACGGATCGCGAAACGTAGACCTTCATCCATCGCGATTGGAGCGATTAGCTCTACAACCATTTGGATGTTGTCACCTGGCATTACCATCTCTACGCCTTCTGGTAGAGAGATATCGCCTGTTACGTCCGTTGTACGGAAGTAGAACTGTGGACGGTAGCCTTTGAAGAACGGAGTATGACGGCCGCCTTCATCTTTAGACAATAC
>NZ_CAWNMS010000056.1:0-28258 GCF_963875605.1 Vibrio sp. V04_P4A5T148 | reverse complement strand
ATGCAGTGACTCGTTCATATCTTGCGTATCCTAAAAACGTCAACGAAGTGATGTTTAATTTACTAGAAAGCCATGATACGACTCGTTTACTTAGCTTATGTGCCAATGATAAGCATAAAGCTAAGCTAGCCTATTTATTCATGTTCACGCAGGTTGGTTCACCTTGTATTTACTATGGTGGAGAAATAGGGATGGATGGGTGTAAAGGTATGGGTAGAGAAGACAATCGGAAGTGTATGATTTGGGATGAATCTGAACAAGATCTCGATTTCAAAGCCTTTATTCAGTGGCTTATTGAATTGCGTAAAAATCATCCACACTGGAATGAACCTTCACTTAATTGGCATACCGTCGAGCATCCTTCCGTGTTGGCCTATTCCCGAGGTGAGCAAACGTTTTTTATTAATAACAGTGATAGTGCTATTTCGTTTATGTGGCAAGAGCAGCTTATGCATTTAACCGCTTTCGGTTTTAACATCTTGGGCTTATGCACCGCTTAGGCTTGGTGGCGATAAGCTTAGTTCACCCTGAATCTCAATAGATTCGTCTACATTCACTGCGTAAGGAGTGATAATCTCTATACCTATCCAATTTGAGGTTTTTCGTTGGGTTTGCTCGTGATCTTTTTTCACTTGTTAGCTATCGGCAGCCTCAAATGGTGTAGGTACATTTAGGAATTCAACTGTGAATAAAAAGCGAGGAGAACCTGTGACTGAACTGGTAACGAAATTGATGGGGTTTGGATTTACTAAGACAGACGCATTGGTTTACATCAATTTACTTAAAAATGGTCGATCAAGCGGCTATAAGATTGCCAAAGATATCTCTTTGTCCCGCTCATCGGTTTATTCTTCAATCGATAATTTATACAAAAATGGTTGTATTTTTATGTCGGATGGAGACACAAAAGAGTATGAAGCAAAATCGCCCGAACTCATTTTCAGCCAAATAGAAAGACAGACGATCGACAATATTCAGATCCTTAAAAAAGAGCTATCGCGCATGATGCTCCAAGAGGAGAAAGAGTTTATTTATAACGTGACGGGTTTTGAAAACCTCATTCAAAAAGCGAGAGAGATGCTGGCACTCGCGCAGGTGGAGGTGTACCTAAATACTGACTTTCATCTAGAGCTATTAGAAAAAGAAATTTGTGATGCTATCGAAAGAGGTGTTCGAGTCATTACCTTTTCCTTTAATAAATTATCGGTACCACATCCTAAAGTGGAGCTATATTCTCGCTCCGACCAGCAGGAGCAACGTTATCCCTCGCATCGTTTTATGTTGGTTGTGGATATGAAACAAGCAGTAATGTTTTCTCATCGTCAAGAAGCGTTGGGTCTGTATTCTAATAATCGTCTGTTGGTCAAAATGATTGCAGAGCATATACATAGCGATATTTATCTCACCGAATATGAAAAACTAGCTCCAGAAAAGCGCTGTCGTATCGGTACGATTCATGAGCTTGATAATGATATGGTTCATGATGATAGTGGGAGCTTCACCCAATAAAAGGGACTGATTTTGCAGAAGATTGACGCATAGCATCAAGTTCAGGATTAGGCTGCCGTTAGTATCGCTGTGGGTTCGAATAGTGAGTAAAAATGACATTCGGAGATTTCAACTATAATTAACGAACAATTAAAGCGTGGCGCGCCGAACAAGGTTGCGCACAACAAGAAAGGAATGAGCAGCAAGATGAAAAAAATGCTGATGTTTCTATTATTGCTGCTTGGGCTGGCGGGTGCAGGCGCTGGCTATTACTTTCTTTATTATCTTCCCGAGCAAGAAGTACTGCAGGCCGATTCGTCGAGTTCGAACGATGAAGAACAAGTGCCAACGGATGAGCCTTCCCCTAAAACGACTTTGCCAGCAAAGCCACTCGTTAATGATTTATATGTCGATTTAGCAAGGCTCGGAGTAAGAGAAAAGCCCGATGCACAAGCGTTTATTGAGCGGGTTCTATACCGTGGTGATAAGGTGAAAATCTTGGAACGTAAATCGGGTTTTGGCCGTATTACCGATTATTTTGTCTATGAGGAAAACGGGCCTGAAGTTGCGGAGTGGATACCTCTGGATGGTTTAGTGGAACAAGCCCCGCTGATCACAGCAGAGGAGCGCCGTAAAACGGTCACGCAGTACATTGCGAATTCGGATGATTTTAAACTCTATGAAACGGCTTTTGTGCAGAAAACCGATGAGTTGCTGAAAAATGAAACCTGCGTACCAGAAGATTTTGAAGAGCTTGGTGGCTGGGTAAAGTCGCTCAAATATCAAGAACGTGAGGTTTATTTTGTGTATTGTGGTGGCCGCAAGTTAGCCAACAAAATTTACTTTGATATACAAAGCAAAGAAATATTTTACGCTTCTCATTAGCTAAAGTGGTAAGAGCATTTAGATCTTTTTACTTGAGGCTTATGGTTGCCAGGAATATGATGCTTGCTTGCTTGCTTGCTTGCTTGCTTGCTTGCTTGCTTGCTTGCTTGCTTGAGTTGAGAGGAATGATTTTTTCATGCATTGGCACTTTATTAAATATGTCTGGTTTACGCTTCTCGCGGTGGTTCTGCCTTCGCAAGCGTTCGGCTATTTAATTGAAAGTGAAACGCACAGCCACGCTGAACCTAAAGTCATCCCACAATATGGTGAAAAAACCTCGCTCACGGCGATTGTTCATCAGCAAACATTGCCTCAAGCTATTGCTATTCAACAACCTATCTCTGATCAACAATCAATATCTGATCAACAAGATAAACAAACGGCTCCACCCGTATCAAAATCGCTTCACTCAGACACTTCTGCTGCAATCGTTACCGCATCTCGTTGGGGGGTAACTTCCCGAGTTGTTGAATACGATGGTCCCACTTTTGTCGATAACACGCCCAATTACGATGTCACCGTCGCTCCCTTTAGGCTTTATCTTTTTCCTGTCGCTGAGTTGGCGGCATGGCAAGCTCGCCCCTACAGTTCTAACCACAGAATTTCTGGTTGGAAAGAAACCAATGCCATGTATGTGGCGTTAAATAGCCAGTACTGATCCTTCTTACTTTATATCAAGTGACAAAGTCACTCGCTTGTTCATTTAACTTGTTTATTTAAAGTAATAACAACTCAGCTTTGCTGAGAGGATTGGTATGAAAAAAACACAAAATAAAAAGGCGTCAGTACGTCTTATTAATCACTATTCTGCGTGGAAGTATATCGTATTGGCCGCCACTTTGGTTGTGCTTGCCTTGAGCGCTATACCCACATGGTATGGTGAACAGCCGTCGATCCAACTGCAAGTCTCAGCTAAAAATGAGACGCTTAATTCAGTCGTGGAATTGACTCATCTACTCGAAAAAAACGATATTGCGGTACAAAACATACAGCAGCAAGGTGGGAAAACGACCTTAGTCTTTGCTGATGAAGTCCAGCAAACGCACGCCAGAGAATTACTCGATGGCATGATTGAAAAAGAAGACAGTATTACGTTCTCTTACGTTTCGGTTGCACCAACATGGTTGACAAATTTAGGTTTTAACCCGATTAAACTAGGATTGGACCTGCGTGGTGGTGTGCAATTTTTGCTGAACGTTGACGTGGATAAAGCGTTCCAAGAGCAACGTGACAGCATGATCGATACCGTGAAAGATAAGCTGCGTGACGAGCGTCTTCGCAGCGTGAAAGTTAGCTCTGAAGGTATTGATGGCTTCAAAGTAATGAGCAATTCAGCGGAAGATCTCAATAAAATCAATGCATTTCTTAAAGAGACTTACTCAGGGTGGGATATTCAACGCTCTTCTGATCAACTGCTGATCAAGCCTTCAAAACAGAATCGAGTCGATTTCCAATCAACGACGCTGCAACAGAACCTCAAGATTATGCGTGATCGCATTGAAGAGCTGGGCATCACTGAAGCCATGGTTCAGCGCCAAGGCGAGCACAGCATTCGTATCGAATTACCGGGCGTGCAAGACCCATCACAAGCGAAAAACGTGATTGGTGCGACGGCAAGCCTTGCTTTTTATGAGGCGAAATCACCCAGCGAAGCGTTTACGTCGCAAGACATTGTGCTAAAAGATGAAAATGGCCGCAATGTTGTACTTACTAAACGCCCTGTATTAACCGGCGATCACATTGTTAATGCGCGCGCAGGTATTGACCAAGTGGGAATGTCTGAGGTCAACATCTCGCTTGACCACGCGGGTGGCAAAATCATGAGTGATTTTTCATCCAAGCATATCGGTAAGCCGATGGCGACCGTGTACCGTGAATACACCACCAATGCTCGTGGCGAAACAGAGCGTAGCGAAAAAGTGATCAGTGTTGCGACCATTCAATCGCAGCTGGGTAGCCAATTTAGAATCACTGGTGCAGGTTCGATGGAAGAAGCACAGCAGCTGGCTTTATTGCTGCGCGCTGGTTCATTAACCGCGCCTGTGACTATCGTAGAGGAGCGTACCATCGGCGCTTCATTGGGCGCAGAAAACATTCAAAATGGTTTTGCCGCATTAGCCTTAGGTATGGCATTAACGCTGACTTTTATGGCGCTTTGGTATCGCCGTTTAGGTTGGGTGGCGAACGCGGCGTTGCTGTTTAACATGGTGTGTCTCATTGGTCTGATTGCCTTATTGCCGGGTGCTGTGCTGACCTTGCCGGGGATTGCAGGTCTGGTTTTGACGGTTGGCATGGCTGTCGATACCAACGTGCTGATTTTTGAACGTATCAAAGACAAAATTGCAGAAGGACGTAATTTCGCCCAAGCGATTGATTCTGGGTTTAGCAGCGCCTTTAGCACCATTCTTGACGCCAACGTCACCACTATGATCACCGCCGTGATTCTGTATTCGATCGGTAATGGTCCAATCCAAGGCTTTGCCCTGACTTTAGGGCTCGGCATTATGACCAGTATGTTCAGCGGTGTATTTGCTTCGCGTGCGGTTATCAATCTCATTTGGGGACGAGATGCTCGTCGTGATGTAAGGGTATAAACATGATTGATTATTTGAAAAACCATATTCGTCCAATTCGTTACATCACGAGCGTACTCTCTGTGACATTGATGCTGATCTCGTTAGTGGCGTTTGGTGTGAAAGGCCTTAACATGGGTTTGGATTTTACCGGTGGGATGGTCACCGAAGTCACGGTCGATAAAACCCTCACCAACAAAGAGTTACTGCAAGCGTTGAAACCTACATTAGGAGATTCAACGATGCTCACCAAAGCAGGTGAAGAAGGACGTTGGGTTATCCGCTACGCGCTTCCTGAAAGCGATCAAGAGACGCCTAACATTCCCACTTTGCTCAGCGACGTCTCTGAACATGTGACGGTGGTGAGCAACAGTATGGTCGGCTCGCAAGTGGGGCAAGATCTGGTGGAGCAAGGTAGTTTAGCGTTGATGATCTGCTTACTGTGTATCTTAGGTTACTTGTGTTTCCGCTTTGAATGGCGTTTAGCGAGCGGCTCTTTGTTAGCCTTGCTGCATGACGTTATTTTAGTGCTCGGTTTCTTTGCTCTGACACAGATGGAGTTCAACCTAACCGTGTTTGCGGCGGTACTGGCGGTATTGGGTTATTCATTGAACGACTCTATTATCATTGCCGACCGTATTCGTGAACTGCTCGTGGCCAAGCAAAGTACGCCAACCAAAGAGATTACCGACCAAGCCGTGATTGCGACGTTCTCACGCACTATGGTGACTTCGGGTACGACATTACTCACCGTTTCCGCATTGTGGTTAATGGGCGGGGAGCCGCTTGAGGGGTTTGCTATTGCAATGTTCATCGGTATTATTTCTGGAACTTGGTCTTCAATCTCAATCGGGACTGTGTTACCAGAGTGGTTGAAACTTGAGCCTAAACATTACTTGCCTGTAGTGGTGGATTCCGCGCCTTAGTATTTCTGCGCATGTCATTTAAAGTGAAGTAAAAAATCCGCCTTATGCACAGGCGGATTTTTATTGGGAGTTGACTATAAATTACGGTAGGAAGTGTAATTTATAGTTCTTTATCTTTACTCAGTGACAGCAACCAAAGTGAAACGGCGGCAACCACCGCAAAGCCGCCGAAGATAATAACAGGCATCGCGCTGTAACCAAGAATATGCCAAATCACCGATTCTAATGTACTCATGGGTTAATTCTCCTATTGCCAGCCTTCAACGCCTTGCATATCTGGCAGTTTATGTGCAATACCTTTATGGCAATCGACACAGGTTTTTTCACCACTAGCAAGGGCGGTAGAGTGCTGTTTGGCACTGCGTGGACCTTGCTCTGAAAAATCCATGTATTCGAACTCATGGCAGTTGCGGCACTCTAATGAGTCATTATTTTTCAATCGAGACCACTCACGCTCCGCGAGATGTGCTCGACGTGCTTGAAACTTTTCGGGTGTGCTAATGGTGCCTAATACCACATGAGCAAACAACTCTTTGGAGGCTTGCACTTTGCGGATAATCTTGTCTGTCCACTCATGGGGAACATGGCAGTCAGAGCAGATAGCACGTACGCCGGAACGGTTAGAATAGTGAATCGTCTCTTGGATCTCAGCCACAATCGGTGCATGACAGCCTGAGCAGAATTCTTCTGAGTTTGTTGCTTCCATACCGGTGTTAAATGCGCCCCAAAATAGCAGACCACCTGCAAACCCCATGAACAATACGATGCCAACGGCCGCTTTACTTGGGCTTGTGAGCCTTTTCCAAAACGCTTTTAATAATTTCATAAATAGCCTCTTAAGTTATTATCTGGCTACGATTAGCGAAGTGAATCAACGGATTTGAACTCATTTTCCACCAAAGGCTTCGCAATGGCTTGCGGTACATGGCACTGTAAACAGAAATAACGGCGCGGTGAGACGTCAGCTAGCACCGCATCTTCACGGTTAACATAGTGGGTCACACTGATTTTGGTTGCGCCCATCTCTTTGGCATTTTTCCAACTGTGACAAGCAAGGCACTTATTGGCGTTTAGCGACACTTCGTAGCCACGAATGTTATGCGGGATCAAAGGTGGCTGATAGACGTATTCGCTTTCAAGCGCCTGATCTCTTGGGTACTTCTTAAAGTCGTCTGCAGGACGAGTCTCTTCAAGTTGCGTTGCGCCACGCAGCGATTCCAGCCCGCCGTTGCCGCCGGGGTTATTCAGTTCCGCCTGTACCGTTTGGCCAAATAAAGCCCCAAAAGATAAAAGGGCGATCAGTAGTTTTTTCATCTTAAATTCTCCGCCTAATGGCTCATTCTGAGATCGGCCCCCCATAGGGCAGCCGATGCATTCATTAACTGGCTTACGCTACTTTAGTGATTTTTACCGGACATTTTTTGAAGTCTGTCTGCTTCGACAGTGGGTCAGTGGCATCTAAAATCAGCTTGTTAATCAAAATGCGAGCATCAAAGAATGGGATAAAGACCAAACCATGCGGTGGACGATTTCGGCCGCGCGTTTCCACACGAACACGAACTTCGCCGCGTTTGTTGGAAATCAATACTTCATCACCACGTCGTAACCCACGCGCTTTGGCGTCATCTGGGTGGATGTAACAGAGCGCATCGGGTACGGCTTTATAAAGTTCAGGCACGCGCCGCGTCATAGTGCCGGTGTGCCAGTGTTCTAACACGCGGCCCGTACACAGCCACATATCAAATTCGGCATCAGGTGATTCCGGCGGAGCTTCATAAGGAGCGGAGATGATCCACGCTTTACCATCCGGTTTGCCGTAGAAATCCCAATCAGATCCTTTTTTCGCATAAGGGTCAGAGCCTTCTTTAAAGCGCCATAACGTTTCTTTGCCATCCACAACCGGCCAGCGTAAGCCGCGAACGTTATGATAAGTATCATAAGGCGCTAAGTCGTGGCCGTGACCGCGTCCGAAGCTGGCGTACTCTTCAAATAACCCTTTTTGTACATAGAAACCGAAGTGATGTGCGTCATCGTTCAGTTCACGCGCTTCTTCAAGCGGGAATTGATCAACCTGTCCGTTTCTGAACAGCACATCAAACAGGGTTTTACCGCGATATTGTGGCGCTTTGGCGAGCAATTCTTCTGGCCACACTTCTTCCATTTTGAAGCGTTTAGAGAACTCCATCACTTGCCATGAGTCTGATTTTGCTTCGCCCACAGTACCAACTTGTTGATACCAAGCTTGAGTGCGGCGTTCAGCATTGCCGTAAGCGCCTTCTTTTTCCACCCACATTGCGGTAGGGAGCACTAAGTCGGCCGCTTGCGCTGTGGCTGTTGGATACGGGTCAGACACGACGATAAAGTTTTCTGGGTTGCGGTAACCCGGTAAACGTTCTTCGTTAATATTCGGGCCTGCTTGCATGTTGTTATTACACTGCACCCAATAAGCGTTGAGTTTGCCATCTTTGAGCATTCGGTCTTGCTGTACCGCGTGAAAGCCCGGTTTTTCAGGAATGGTGCCTTGCGGAAGCTTCCATGTTTTTTCAGCAATCGCGCGATGTTTGGGGTTTGCCACCACCATGTCAGCAGGCAAGCGGTGAGAAAAGGTTCCGACTTCACGTGCTGTGCCGCAAGCGGATGGTTGGCCTGTTAATGAAAATGGACTGTTGCCAGGTGTGGCAATTTTGCCCGTCAGTAAGTGCAGGTTGTAGACCAAGCTTTGCATCCAAACACCGCGAGTGTGTTGGTTCATGCCCATAGTCCACAGTGACATCACTTTGGTGTTAGGGTCAGCGTACTGTTTTGCAAGCGCGATCAGTTTATCTTCGGCAACGCCTGACATTTGCGCGGCTTTTTCAACCGTATAAGGTGCAACAGAGGCTTTATAAGCTTCAAAGTCAATCGCAGTCACATCACCGGAGTTGGCATTTTTCGCTTTAACTTGCAGTGGGTGCTCGTCACGCAGACCGTAACCAATATCTGTTGTCGCTTGTTTGAAATGAGTGTGTTTGTTGACGAAATCCCAGTTCACCGCATTGTTTTGAATGATGTAGTTGGCGATGAAGTTGGCGATGGCAAGGTCACTTTGTGGGTGGAAAATGTAACCGTGATCGGCCAGTTCAAACGAACGATGATAATAAGTCGAAAGGACATTCACTTTAACGTGTGGGTGACTTAAACGGCGATCGGTAATACGAGTCCAAAGAACTGGGTGCATTTCAGCCATGTTTGAACCCCAAAGCACAAAGGCATCAGCGTGTTCAAAATCATCATAGCAGCCCATCGGTTCATCAATACCAAAGGTGCGCATAAATCCAACAACGGCTGAAGCCATGCAGTGGCGAGCGTTCGGATCAATGTTATTAGAGCGAAAGCCCGCTTTCATTAGTTTAACGGCGGCGTAACCTTCCATCACGGTCCATTGGCCTGAACCGAACATGCCAACACTGGTTGGCCCTTTCGCTTTTAGAGCTTGTTTCCACTTTTCAGCCATCACATCGAAAGCCTGATCCCACGAGACTGGCGTGAATTCTCCATCTTTATGATATTGGCCATCTTTCATGCGCAGCAGTGGCTGTGTTAAGCGATCTTTGCCATACATGATTTTTGAAAGGAAGTAGCCTTTAATACAGTTCAACCCTTTGTTGACAGGCGCTTCAGGGTCACCTTGTGTGGCAACCACTTTGCCGTTTTGAGTACCGATTAATACTGAACAGCCCGTACCGCAGAAACGACAAGGTGCTTTATCCCAAGTGATTTTTGTTTGGTCTGAGCTGGCAATCAAGTTTGTTGCGCTGGCGGGTAGAGTAATACCGGCGACAGCGGCTGCGGATGCGGCTGCGTTTGCTTTCACAAACGCGCGTCTTGTCATTTTCATACGTCATCCTCAATGTGGGAATGTTGTGTTCCAGTGTTGGTATCCGTGTCATCCAGCCCACTTTCTATTTGGTGATAAACCAAAGCGGTGCTGAGAACATGTGGTAAGTTGTTAATCGCATCGATGGTGTCAGTAACGAAGCCTTGATTTTCCGTTTCCAAAACGACGATCATTTTCCCTTCGTTGCTTTGGCCATACACTTCGGCGTTCTCAAACGATTCGATTGTCGCTTTGAGCGCTGCTAAATGTTCAGGTACGACGTGAACGATCAAACTTGAAATATGTACTTCATTGAGTGACATGTTTATCTCTCATTATTATTAATATTGCTCACACGGATGGCTGAGGTTGGACAGATGGAAACGCACGCACCACATCCGTTACAGGCATCAATATCGACATTCGGTTGCGCCACTTTTCCGATCACTAAATTGAACGTTATAGCGCTGACTTCACATGACTCAGCGCAGCTACGACACTCCACATTGCGTTTAGCCAAGCAGCTTTCTTCGAGCTTTGCTTTAGCCAGCCACGGTTGTGTTGAGCGCGGTGCGAAAATTGGCTCTGGGCAGCTCTGCGCGCACTGATAACAAAAGGTGCACTCATCAATATGAAAATCTATGGTTGGGAAGCCGCCATCACCTAAGGTGATGATCTTTGTTTCGCACGCGTCTAGGCAGCGGCCGCAGCGAGTGCACTCATCTGAAAAGGAGAGGGGGTGAGCAATCCAAGGCAAGCGGACAATGGTGTCATCGACCTGATTACGAGAAAAAAAACGCCTTTTCGAGAGATCAACCAAAGTGCATTCCTGTATTTGTTAACAAATCTTCATTTATCCATACACAAATTGTAGTTTTTGTCCTATTTCTATAAATACCCCCAAGGAGGTAATTGGCTAGTCATGTTGTTTTAGATCAATAAATTCAAGCGCGAGTGATCACATATTGAATGGCTTTAACGACAGCGGCGCCCAATCAGATACAATAGGCAAGGAGAGGTTCACGGAGAGATGTTTTGAGAAAACGATCCAAACAGTCGGTCACCAGCACCATTGCCAAAGCCATGGTGTCGATTTTACTGTTATCGGTTGCCATCACAGGCTACGCCATTTTTACACTCGCTTCCTCACTCAATGATGCGGAAGCGGTGAACGTGGCTGGTTCAATGCGTATGCAAAGCTATCGATTGGCACATGATATTCAAAGTAACTCGGTGGATTATTCATCTCACATTTATCTTTTTGAACGTTCGCTTTATTCACCCTCAATGAAAGCATTGCAGCGTTGGCCTGTGCCAAACGACATCACCAAAGATTATTATCAGTTGATCATTCGTTGGCACGAACTGAAAAGCTTGTTAAATAGCGAGAACAAAGACCGCTATCTTGATGAGGTAGCGAAATTTGTCAGCCAAATCGACCGTTTTGTCTTTAAGTTGCAGCACTTCTCAGAACAAAAGCTGATCCAACTGGCTTGGTTTGGCGGCATGGGGTTGGGTGGTGTGTTGTGTATCTCATTGTTTGTGGTGCATTTTATTCGTAAGGAAGTGGTGGGGCCATTGCGTTCGCTAGTGACCGCCAGTGAGCAGATCCAAAACCGTTCATTTGATGTATCGCTCAATGTCACCAGCCATAATGAAATGGGGATCTTAACCCGCACGTTTAATAAAATGGCCACCGATCTTGGTAAGTTGTACCTTGGTTTAGAGCAAGCGGTGAATGAGAAAACCCATAAGTTGCAAAATGCCAACCAAGCACTGCAAGTGTTGTATGACTGCTCGCAAGAGTTAACCGCGTCGCGCATTAGCCAAGATAATTTCCAAGCGATTTTGCAACACTTGGTCACCATTGAAGGGGTCACATTTGCCCAGTTAGAAATTGGTGATGACGCGGGTAAAAGTACGCGCTTATCCGAAGGTGAGAGCAATGGGTTCTCCCTTTCTCCGCTTTTACTGAGCTTAGATGGGATGCAACTGGGTTACTTGTATCTGCAATACAGCTTGCCTTGTCCAAATAGCGCCTTGATTGATAACTTCGTACAAATATTGTCGCGTGCCATTTATTATAATCAAGCACAGAAACAAGCCGAACAGTTGATCTTGATGGAAGAACGCGCCACCATCGCACGGGAACTGCATGATTCGTTGGCTCAATCGCTTTCGTATCTGAAGATACAAGTATCACTATTAAAACGCGTGATTGGCCGAGCAGAGACCCCGCACGCCGCAGAGAAAAAAGAGCAAATCATTTTAGATATTGATCAAGGTTTGTCGGGCGCTTACACCCAGTTAAGAGAGCTATTAACCACCTTTAGGCTAACGATTAAAGAAGGCAATTTTGGTCAAGCGCTCAAGGGCATGCTAGAGGAACTTGGCGAGCAAACTACGGCGGAGATAGTGCTTAATAATAATTTGTCATCGATTGATTTAGATGCGCATCAACAAGTGCATTTACTGCAATTGATCCGAGAAGCGACTATCAATGCTATCAAACATGCTCAAGCTAATGTTATTCAAGTCAACTGTGATGAATTAGATGATCAGGTGATGGTGACGGTCAAAGACGATGGAATTGGCTTTGATCAACAGCGTGTTAGGCTCAATCACTATGGATTAAGCATTATGCAAGAAAGAGCGGCGCGGCTGCATGGTGCAGTGTCAGTAACCTCCGCACCCAATGCTGGGTGTGAAGTTATATTGAAATATAAACGTTCAAAGGATACAAATTTTGACGAGATGTAGAGTAATGCTGGTAGATGACCATCCTTTGATGAGACGTGGTATCAACCAGCTATTGAGTTTTGAAGATGACTTTGAAGTGGTTGCTGAAGCTTGTAACGGCAGTGAAGCCATTGCTTTGGCGCATGACATCGAGCCGGATCTCATTCTGCTTGATTTGAATATGAAAGGCATGTCAGGGCTCGATACGTTAACAGCGCTTCGTGCGGATGAATCAACCGCTACCATTGTTATTTTAACCGTATCAGACAGTGCGCTCGATATTGAAGCTATGGTGAAAGCGGGGGCTGATGGCTACCTTCTTAAAGATACAGAACCAGATGAGCTGGTGGAACTGCTTAGACAGGCCGCGACGGGTGTAAAAGCGTACAGCGAGTTTGTTACTCAGTACCTCGCCGAACGTCATACGCATGAAGATCTTTTTGAGGCATTAACCGACCGTGAAACTCAGATTTTAAAAGAGGTCGCGAAAGGGTATCGGAATAAACAAATTGCGGATCGTCTGTTCATTTCTGAGTCGACAGTAAAGGTGCACATGAAGAGTTTACTGAAGAAGCTACGCGTCCCATCGCGCACGGCAGCAACGATTTTATACTTGGAACGCTATAGCGAGAGTAAATAACACCTATTTGGAAATAGCGGTTTGAAAAAAGGGCGTCCTGTTGAACGCCCTGATTGTTTGTCAATGTTATGCTGTCATCGGTACAAGGATTACTGTACCAATAATGACCGTGATTAAGCCGAGGATGACAGGAACGGAAGTGCGTTTTACCACTTCAAATGGACTGATTTGGCCCATACCAGCTGTTGCTACAACGACGCCTGATACTGGTGAAATGGTGCGCCCAAGGTTTGAAGCTTGCAGCATCGGGATAATGAGAAAGGCTGGGTTCACGCCCAATTTAGCCGCCAACGATGGCGCTAACTCAACAAAGGCGTAGAACGGAGCGTTGCCTGAACCCGTCGCAATAGCGGCTGCTACGGTAAGGCCTGTCAAAATCAGCATCAAGGCTATGCCGCCTGCGCCTGCGGTTTCTGCAAGATGAAGCAGGTTATCAATCGCTCCAATCGACATCAAACCTTGTGCGAATACGCCCGCAGCAACCAACAACATCACCACGCCTTTGAATGCTTCGGCCATGCCTGCGTAGCACGATTCTAGATCTTCTAACGTCTCTTTACCTTTAAAACGCTTCGTCACGAAGTCAACCAATGCACCGATGAAGATGGATCCGACAACAATGGTGTAAATATCAAGGCTCAAACCTTGAATGGTTTCTCCGTTGAATAAGAACACACCCACAATAGGTAAGAATGGAAGAGCCGCATAGTAAGCGGGTGCTTTCACTTCGATGGCGGAAACATCGATTTTTTCCATCGGTGTATTATCTTTCTTATCGAGATATTTGTTCCAGAAGAAGGCCGCGATCGCCATGACGATAATGGCGCAGATCGAAACAGGAAGAACCGTTTCCACGGCAAAAACGTGTAAAGGTAGGCCTGATTTTTCCGCCGCAATAACCACATCACCGGATGTCGGGGAAAGGATGATCGCAGCAGGAGATGCACATACCGCAACTGCGGCCGGACGAGAGATCCCCATCGCTACCATCATCGGAAATAAAGTGGCCATTAACAGCACGCCAAGACCCGTTGCTGAGCTCACCGCTAAAGACATCAAACACGCCACAATGTAAGCAGCAACCAGCAAGATATAAGGGGATGTAATAACCGAAAGAGGTTTAGAAAACTGTTTTACAACCACATTGTTGGCGCCGATGTGTGTCATGTACGAAGCAAAACCACACAGCAACATAATTTGCATGCCTAAACCGCCACCACTGTAACGCAACATGTATTTCACGAATTCGAGTGCATCCGTTACTGTGTTACCGGTTGAGGGTACTTTGGCTGGCAGCACTGAATAGCCAAGTGCGCCAGTTAATAGCAGTAAAACGATACCTGCGGTGAGTAACACACCGGCTGGCTTGTAACCTTTAACAATGAAATAACCCACCGCTACTGTTACCGCCAAGCCAATTAAAAGCTCTAGCATTTAAGTCTCCTGAAATTATGAACAATATTGCAAAAACGTGTATCAATTTATGACAAGGAATTTACCGAAAAGAATGCTGTAGCACGAGAGCAAGTTGAGCTTTAGATGATCTAAAACAATAAAATTATCAATTGATAACCTAGTTGAAAATTCTTTAACTTTGAATATGTTTTAGTCGTTCTAACTATTCATTTAGCAAATATGCGGCTAGAAGTTCTGTTAGAGGGGAGAATAATTTAAGCTAAGAAAAATGAAGCCATTTAAGGCATGGCTTCATCAAATCTGTAAAGTATGAATTTAGGAGTACTGACGCACAATGAGCTGCCAATTGGATTTTTGTAGTGCTAATTGTTGCTTCACTTGTCGATAGCGCAGCATCAATAGGGAGTGTTCATATCTACGAACAATATTGTTTTTTTTACTTTCGATCAGCTGTTTCTTTAATTCATAATACTCTTGCAACTGCATGACTAAAGCGTCAAATTCACGTTGTATGCTGGCCATAACGAGTTGCTGATTGGGCAACGCGGCGATCTGTTTTTGCGCATGGCTTAATGCCATTAACGCTTTCGCTTTTTCTACCTTAAGGGGAGGAGAAGTGCGCAGTTTACCAGCCAACCCAAGCCACGAACACAGCTTGATCAGCCATTTTGTTGGGTCGTATTGCCACCAATAAATCCCATTACGATAATCGTTTTCAAAAATATGGTGATAATTGTGGTAGCCCTCGCCAAAAGTGAAGAAAGCCAAAATACCGTTATCGCGGGCCGTATTTTTATCAGTATAAGGCTGGCTACCCCATATATGAGCCAGCGAATTGATGAAAAATGTCGTGTGATGATTGAGCACTAAACGCAACGCACCCACGATCAGTAACATGCCCAGTATATCGTGATAAATAAAACCAAGGATCAGAGGAACGCCCAAGTTCATTGCGAGTGCCAAAGGTACATAATATTTATGCTGCCACATGACGATCTTATCTTTTTGCAGGTCACGGCAGTTGGAGTAGTCATCGTACGTGGTTTTATTGTAGTGACGCAGCATCCAACCTATGTGTGAAAACCAGAATCCACGTTTGGCTGAATAAGGATCTTTGTCATTATTGTCTACATGCTTGTGATGAACTCGGTGATCAGAAGACCAATGTAGCGCACTGTTTTGCAGTGCAAACGCCCCACCTAATGCAAACAATAATCTCAGTGCCCAATGTGCTTCATAGGCTTTATGTGACCATAAACGGTGATATCCCGCGGTAATGGAAAGGTTGCAAAAGGAAAAACAAATCATCAGCCAAAGCCAATGCTCCATGCCGTAGCCAAATTGCCATCCATACAAAGGGGCTGCAATCGTCGCTAAGCCCAAGCTGAAGCTAAAAATGACGATGTTTATCCAGATAAGTGGTGGTTTTGATGCCGATTCCATGATTAAAATCCTTGAGCTTACAGTTGTTCGCTAGAATATCAGCGAACAACTGTAAGTCAAAGAGGTTTAATGATTCTTTTAAGGGATTGTGACTAGTATATTTTGCTTTTCTATTTGAACCGAATAGTATGAAAGACGATGTTAATCCTTACAGGAAGTAATAAGGACTAGAATATGGAAATAAAAGCAGCTGAATATTGCGATTTTGAAAGAATTGCTCAGCTACACGCTCAAAGTTGGCGAACTCACTACCAAGGCATATTAGGCAAAGAGTACCTTGATAACGACGTTCTAGAAGATCGTTTACTGATTTGGCAAACTCGCTTAATCAATCCACCATTTAATCAACATGTCCTACTGATTGAAGAGGGGGGGCTGCTGTGTGGGTTTATCTGCGCCTTTGGTAACCACGATTTTGACAAAGGCAGCATTATCGAGTCTCTGCACATTGATGAAAATTATCGAGGAAGGGGGATTGGTCGCCAGTTGATTCAAGAGATGGCGGCATGGTTTGAGCAGTATTTCCCTAATAGCGGTGTGTATTTGGAAGTGATGGCAGACAATAAGCAAGCCATCGAATTTTACGACTACTTAGCTGGTCGACCTAAAGGAGAGCGTTTATGGCGGTCTCCGTGTGGGCAAGATATTAAAGAGTGGGTTTATACCTGGACTAGCCCAACAGATTTGCTGGCTTCGGTCTCTTCTACGGTTGATTGAAACGCATAGTGCGCGGGCTATGTCTTCTTACCTATCGGTATTCGTGTGATTCGTTCTTGATGTATTGAGGAAGAGGCGATGACCAAACATGATTGCATCTTCCAGACACATGAGTTTTTAATCATCTAAAGTTTCCAAATGCTATAAATAGAAAAAGCCTCTGATAATCAAAGGCTTTTTCTTGATATTTGGCGGAGAGATAGGGATTTGAACCCTAGGATAGCTATTAACCATCGCCGGTTTTCAAGACCGGTGCTTTAAACCACTCAGCCATCTCTCCGTGTGGTGCGCATAATAGATAGCCACCATAATATTGTAAAGCAATAAATTGAGTCATCGACTCGGTTTGGCTAACCGCAATAACGTTTTCAGTTACAGTAAAGCGCTGTTTTTACCGCTTCCCTTGATTTTATGAGCTATATACTCTACACCCTAGTTATCTAATAAAATGGTGTTTTATTTTTATTTGATTGATTTATATGTAATTTGTGTGTTTCAGGGAACGGTTGTACGCTCGAAAGTGTTTGCAGCTAAGTGTGAAGTACTTCAAAATTAACTCAATCCAAGGGCATTCTAACTAATCACCGAGGTTTAGATGAAAGTCGAGAATCTTTTTAAGCATCGTGGCGATTCAATGAACAAGTACTCCTCTGAGCTTATGCAGTGGGTATCACCTTCAGTACGTGAGTACTGGGGCGAGCTTCTACATAAAACAAACAGTCGCCAGTTGTTTTCTTGGGTTAGAGATTTTCACCAACCAGCAGTGAATGAAGATGCTCCTATTGCCGAACCCTTGATACTCAAACCTGAAGCGCAACGTCTGTATAAACAGCTCCAGACTCAGATTGGTGAAGTCATTCATACAGGTAAATGGCTGGTGGTTGATCAAGAGCGCATTAACCAGTTTGGTCAAGTAACTGAGGATATGCAGTGGATTCATACCGACCCTCAAAAAGCGGAAGTTGATTCTCCATTTAGGACCACAATTGCGCACGGCTTTTTGACCTTGGCCTTGTTACCTAAATTGACGGATAGCGTTGATCCTGACAAACCAATATTTCCGACCGCAAAAATGGTGGTGAATATCGGTTTAAATGAAGTTCGTTTCCCATATCCAGTGAAATCAGGAAACAGAGTAAGAGCCATTAGTACTCTATTGAAAGTTACGCCAATCAAAAAAGGTTTGGAGATCGAGAGAGAAATTAAAGTGGAGATTGAAGGTATTCGTCGCCCAGGCTGTGTCGTGGTTTCAGTAATCCAACTCCATTTTTAACTTTAGAAAAATGACATGGAAATAGGAGAGTCGATCACTCTCCTTTTTTGTATTTATTTGTTTTTCAAAGGAATATAACCATATTCTTCTATGCGAGCCTTTGCCTCCGCTGACTTTAAAGAAGCAATGAAAGCTTGAGTCTCTTTAGTGATTTTTTCAGGGTAATAGACCACTAAAAATGGCATAGAAAGTTTATATTCATGAGTGACAATATTTTTTGCAGTGGCTTCTACTCCCTCAAATTTTATCGCTTTAATCGATTTATCTACCGATCCCGTAGAGATGAAACCGATCGCTTGAGGGTTATGGTTAATCAGTGTTTTAACCATACTATTGCTATTGACCACTAAGTTATTGGAACTGATGTCTGACACTAAGCGATCATTAATCACACGAGTCAGGCCTAATAAGCTTTCAAAGCTATAGCGGGAACCTGATGATGCTTCTCTGGTCACAACTGCGATTTTTTGATCAGCACCACCGACTTGTTTCCAGTTGGTTATTTTCCCTTTATAAATATCAAATAACTGCTCACGAGTCAGATTTTCAATACTGTTTAAGCGATTGATTACAACAGCCAACCCATCATAGGCAATCGGCAAGGTGCTCATCGTCTCATCTTGCTCACTTTCTGTGAGGTAGCGCGAGCTCATGGCGATATCTGCGACACCTTTTTTCAGTAATGTGATGCCAGCACTCGAACCTACGGCTTGAACCGCGATATAAGTTTCAGGGTGTGCGGTATTGTAGTCCTCGGCGAATACTTCCATGATCCTAGCGACCGAGGTCGAGCCAGAAATATTAACTTCACTTGCGAAGGCAAACTGGGTATGTAGCAAAGTTGAAAGCAGTGTAGCAAGCGCGACTCGAAACATAGTGGCTCCAATATGGTTATTTAGAAAAATTGAGCCACCATAATATGTCGTATAGATGACACTTTTGTGAACCACAAAGGTAAGTGGTTTGTAGCCTTACGGTTTTTCATATCAGAGATAAGCGAAGTCAGCTATAGTCGAGATGTCAGGAAGCCGTGTTTGAGCGAGGGTAAAATGGCGGTAGTGAATTTGTTGCAACGTCAACTAGAACGAAGAGCAGAGCTTGTTTGCCATAATCGTAACCAAAGTGTGTCTGTTGAATTAGGCAAATCCTGTTTTGAGCCGATCGTTAACGGTGTGCACTTCATCAAACACCATTACAAATTAGATTCAACGCATTGCGACTATTCAAGTATCGTGGCGAAAGTGATTTGGGAAGAAGCTAAATGGGCGCTGTATATTCCTAATACGGATCCCGATAAAGAAATTGAAGATTGGTTGCCGTATCCTTTTCTCCCTAAAACAACGGATTTGACGGCGTTGATCCGCGAAATTGAAAAAGATCCTAAATCTTACTTTTGGTGATCAATAAGCAATAAAAAGGCACTCCGAAGAATGCCTGATAGAAATGTCTATGCTGCTAAAATCACTCCCCTTGGGTAGTGGTATTAGCTTCTGAAGGTATAGGTAACGGTTCGAAAACCTGAGTCGGTTTTGCAATCAGATTGCGGTTTTCCATATTCACTTCTGCGAGCACGACTTCGAGCGTATCACCGAGCTTAAAGACGACCTCTTTATCGACAAGCAGCGTTCCACTTTCCGCATTACATTCAATACGTTCTTTGTTGTCTAAGATTAAAGAACCAGGAATGAATGCGGCAGCGCCATTTTCCAAAAGACGTACGCGCATGCCAGCGCGATTGATATCAAAAATTTCAGCCGTAAAACGGGTGCCTTTGCTCGGTTCGTTTACTAGCGTTCTAGCATAGAGCCAGTCGCCTACGTTACGTTCGGCCATTTTGTGGTGTTTGCGGTGTAGTGCCAACTCTTCACCAACGGTTTCATCCGGTGTTTGTACGGGCTCTTTGTTTAAAATATGTGCTTTCAACATACGATGGTTGATCATATCGCCATATTTACGGATAGGAGAAGTCCAAGTGGCATAGATATCCAAACCCATTGCGTAATGCGGAAGAGGTTGGTTTCCTATTTCACTGTAAGCTTGATACTTACGGATACGATTATCCAGATAGCGGGTCTCTTGCTTACATAACCAGCGACGTAAAGAGGCAAAGCCTTCTAGAGTCGCTAAGTTATCGGCAGTGTATTCAAGCTCACCCGTTGGGTTGACTAATTCGACAACATCGGCAATTTTTTCGGGTTTGAACCCCGCGTGCGTATTGAACACGCCTTGGCCAAAATGCGCTTTGAGCGTTTTTCCCGCACAGATATTAGCGGTTATCATCGCTTCCTCAACAAGACGGTTAGCACTACGGCGAAGATCCGCATGAATTGCCACAACGTCATTGTCTTCACTCAGTTCGAATCGATAATCAGGGTGATCAGGAAACACGACCGCGTATGTTTCGCGCCATTGTGCGCGCGCTAATGAAAAATCATACAAATCACGCACAACGGAAGCGATTTGGTCACTTGGTTGCCAATCGGTAGAAGTGCCCGTTTCTAACCAATCTGATACATGATCATAAACCAATCGAGCGTGCGATTTAATGTTGGCCGCAAAAAAGGTAATGTTATCGCCAATCACACCTTCTTTAGTCACTGTTACGGTACAGCAAAGGGCAGGGCGAACTTCATTTTCCATCAACGAACACAAATCATCGGCTAAATCACGTGGCAACATTGGGATATTGCGGCCAGGGAGATAAATAGTGAAACCCCGCTCACGCGCGACACTGTCCATCTCGTCATCTGGCGTGATGTATGCGGTTGGGTCTGCAATGGCAATGGTTAATGTGAAGTCACCGTTATCGGTTCTTTGGGCGAACAGTGCATCATCCATATCTTTAGTTGATGCCCCATCGATGGTCACGAAAGGAAGGTGGGTCATATCGATGCGTTGTAGGTCGGCATCATCTTTGAGCTGCCAATGTTCAATACCAGTCGGCTCACTGTTAGGCAGGTCATTTTCAGCTAAAGTCACCCACCAAGGCGCAATCTTATCGTTGGCATCCGTAATTTTATGGGTGATTTCAACCATAAAGCCGCTATCGTCTTTCAGTGGATGGTTAATAAGCTGTGCAACAACCCAATCACCTTCAGATAAATGTTCAGGGTTTAATCCTTTTTGCACCTTGGCTTTCAGCGATTGCCTTTTTAGTTGCGGGTTATCGGGCGTGACATTCAGCTTACCTTTGTACAGCTTTACACGGCCAATGAAGCGAGTTAATGAAGGCTCAAGCAGCTCTTGAGGCTCAGCCACTTCTTTCTCATTCTCAGTGCGAATGATGGCCACCACTTTATCTCCGTGTAGGCATTTCTTCATATATGGAGGCGGAATAAAGAAGCTGTTCTTACTGTCAACTTCTAAAAAGCCGAAGCCTTTTTCAGTGGCTTTTATCGTGCCTTCTTTCTTAGGCAAGTTCTCTTGGATTTGTTGCTTGAGTTGAGCAAGGAGCGGATTATCTTGAAACATGTTTCTTTTTCTAACAAATGCGATTGGGCACACTATAATCATTGAGCGGGATGATTACTACCGAAAGCGTTATTTTTGCTAGTCTGCTTTAACAGTGCGCTGTAAATGCAGCTTCTGTGTTCGTTTTGGGTGAATTAATGAGCTTAATGGTCATTTATGACGAATTTTTGTGATGTAATTCAATTTTTACTAGCTTTTTTTATGCTTTTAGGGAATAATCCGCGTCCCTTATATGTCCCTAGCGGCTTGATGCGTTTTAAGACTTATCCGCATCTGAACGGAACTCAGCTCTTTTTAATGGATCGGTATTGGAATTGGTAGAGCACGTGGGACCTTTTGTTAATTAATCTAGTGGGATCTCCATGCAAGACTCTGTAATTCAATTTAGTGAATTAGCCCTAAACGACTCAATCCTTTCTGCTCTAAATGAAATGGGTTTCGTTTCTCCAACTCCTATCCAAGCTGCTGCTATTCCATTTCTTCTTGAAGGAAGAGATGCGCTAGGTAAAGCACAAACAGGTACAGGTAAAACGGCTGCGTTTTCTCTACCTCTACTGAACAAATTAAACCTTTCTCAACACAAGCCACAAGCAATTGTGATGGCACCAACTCGTGAACTTGCTATCCAAGTTGCGGCAGAAATCAAAAACCTTGGCCAAAAGATTCAAGGCCTTAAAGTACTTGAGATCTATGGCGGTGCTTCTATTGTTGACCAAATGCGCGCTCTGAAAAATGGTGCTCATATTGTGGTTGGCACACCTGGTCGTGTAAAAGATTTGATCACTCGTGATCGCCTTCATTTAGACGAATGTCATACCTTCGTTCTTGATGAAGCTGACGAAATGCTCAAAATGGGCTTCGTTGATGACGTAACTTGGATAATGGAACAAGCACCTGGCACCGCTCAACGCGTGCTGTTCTCTGCGACTATGCCTCCTATGGTGAAGACGATTGTTGACCGTTACCTACGTGATCCTGCTCGTGTGGACGTAGCAGGTTCAAACCAAACTGTTGCGAAAGTAGAGCAGCAATATTGGGTTGTTAAAGGTGTTGAAAAAGATGAAGCGATGGCTCGTCTTCTTGAAACAGAAGAAACCGATGCGTCAATCGTCTTTGTACGTACTCGTCAAGACACCGAGCGTTTAGCTGATTGGTTATTATCTCGTGGCTTTAAAGCGGCAGCGCTTCATGGTGATATTCCGCAATCACTGCGTGAGCGCACGGTTGATCATATCAAACAGGGTGTAATCGACATTCTTGTTGCGACAGACGTTGTTGCTCGTGGTCTTGATGTTCCACGTATTACACACGTGTTCAACTATGATATCCCATTCGATGTAGAATCATACATCCACCGTATTGGCCGTACTGGCCGTGCTGGACGCAAAGGTAAAGCGATCCTTCTAGTTCGCACGAACCAAATTCGTATGTTGCGTACGATTGAGCGCGTAACTCGTTCTCAAATGGAAGAGATTCAACTTCCAATGCGTGACAAAGTTGCTGAAGCTCGTCTCATCAAACTGGGTGCAGAGCTAGAAGCTGACAAAGGTCATACTGCTTTAGACAAATTTGTTGAGCTCATTGAAAAACTTCAACAAAGCCTAGAGATTGATGCCACAACACTGGCGGCCATTTTACTGAAGCGCCAACAAGGCAATCGTCCACTATTCTATGTCGGCCCAGATCCAATGGTCGACGCGATCGAGCGTGAAAAATCACGTCGTCGTGATCGTAAAGAGGGTAGTGAGCGTGGTGAACGTCGTGAAGGCGGTCGCGATAGCCGTGATGGACGCGAAGGTCGCCGCGAATATGGTACTGCGAGCAATGACTGGGATACTTATCAGTTACAAGTCGGCCGTGAGCAAGGCGTGCAAGTGAAAGACATCGTTGGTGCTTTAGCTAATGAACTTGGTTTAACCAAAGGTTCAATTGGTGCAATTAAACTTGCTCAAGGCCATACATTCGTACAGCTTCCTAAATCAATGTCTTCAGATGTTGAAGGCAAATTGCGTAAACTGCGTATTCGCCAAAAAGAAGTCGGTGCCGTTGTATGTGACTTTGATGACTTCCGCGAGTCTCGTGGTCGTCGTGAAGGTGGTAACGGTGGTGGTGCCCGTCGTGAAGGCGGAAACGGTGGCTTCCGTAATCGTGAAGGCGCTGCTCCTGCGGCTGGCGCAGGTCGTGGTGGCCGTGAAGGTGGCTTCCGTGGCAACCGTGACGGTGCAGCGGCGACTGGTCGTGATGGTGAGCGTCGTTTTGACCGCAACCGTGGTGGCGACCATCGTGGTAACTTCCGTGGTGAACGTGGTCACGGCAATGCTAGTGCTAATGCCAATGCCAATGCGGGTACGTTAAGTCGTCCTCGTCGCGCTGAAGCATAATCAATTATTGAAACTCCAAAGCCCGTGATATTTATCATGGGCTTTTTCTTTTGATTTATATAATTCGATCTTTGCATTTCTAGCGTGAGCTAGTTAAAATCTTCACTTCATTGAAGTTCCGGTATTCGTGTTACCGAGTGAGCTTCGATGGGTTATTTTCAATCAAACTCAACACGTGTTGCTTGGTATGCAACACCACTGTAAGGATTATACATGCCTATTATTACTCTTCCTGACGGCAGTCAACGTCATTTTGAACACCCTGTATCGACAATGGAAGTTGCAGCTTCTATCGGCCCTGGTCTTGCAAAAGCAACGATCGCAGGCCGTGTCGATGGTGTGCGCGTCGATGCGTGCGATCTTATCGAAAATGATGCTAGCCTTGAAATTATAACGACAAAAGATGAAGTTGATGGTTTAGAGATCGTACGCCACTCTTGTGCGCACTTACTTGGCCATGCATTAAAGCAACTTTATCCACAAGCCAAAATGGCGATTGGTCCGACGATCGACAGCGGCTTCTACTATGATATCGATCTTGAGCAATCACTCACGCAAGATGATTTAGAGCAAATCGAAAAGCGCATGAAAGAGCTTGCCAAGACAAAATATCAAGTTGTCAAAAAGAAAGTCAGTTGGCAGGAAGCCCGTGATGCTTTTGAGGCTCGCGGTGAAACATACAAGATGGAAATCTTGGATCAGAACGTGGCTCGTGATGACAGACCGGGTCTATACCATCATGAAGAATACATTGACATGTGTCGTGGCCCTCACGTACCTAACATGAGCTTCTGCCAACACTTTACCCTGCTTAGCATTGCTGGCGCGTACTGGCGTGGTAACAGTGATAACAAGATGCTACAGCGCATCTATGGTACGGCATTCCATGACAAGAAAGCACTTCAAGCCCATTTAACGCGTTTAGAAGAAGCGGCTAAACGTGATCATCGTAAAATTGGTAAGCAGCTCGATCTATTCCATATGCAGCAAGAAGCTCCAGGGATGGTATTCTGGCACCATAACGGTTGGTCTATATTCCGTGATCTTGAAGTGTTCATTCGCCAAAAACTCAGTGAGTACGATTACCAAGAAGTAAAAGGTCCATTAATGATGGACCGAGTTCTATGGGAGCGTTCTGGTCACTGGGATAAATATGCGGATGCCATGTTCACGACGTCATCTGAAAATCGTGAATATGCAATTAAACCGATGAACTGCCCAGGCCACGTTCAAATATTTAATCAAGGTTTGAAATCATACCGTGATCTGCCATTGCGTATGGCTGAGTTTGGATCTTGCCACCGCAATGAACCATCAGGTTCATTACATGGTATTATGCGTGTTCGTGGCTTTACTCAAGATGACGCCCATATTTTCTGTACCGAAGATCAAATTCAACAAGAAGTGACATCTTGTATCAAGATGGTCTACGACACCTACACGACGTTCGGTTTTGATAACATCGTTGTTAAACTGTCTACACGCCCAGAAAAACGTGTTGGTAGTGATGAAATTTGGGATAAATCGGAAGAAGCATTAAAGCTTTCACTGCAGGCAATGGATATCCCATTTGAAATTCAAGAAGGTGAAGGCGCATTCTACGGCCCTAAAATTGAATTTACTTTGCATGATTGCTTAGATCGTGCGTGGCAATGTGGTACAGTGCAGCTGGATTTCAATTTACCAGCTCGTTTAGGCGCGACATATGTTGGCGAAAGTAACGAGCGTCTTGTTCCGGTTATGATTCACCGTGCAATTTTGGGTTCACTTGAGCGCTTTATCGGTATTCTTATCGAAGAGTATGCAGGTTTCTTCCCTACGTGGTTAGCGCCGGAACAAGCGGTAATTATGAACATTACTGATAAACAGTCAGTTTACGCTCAGGAAGTAGCACAAAAACTACAAAAATGTGGAATTAGAGCCAAAGCAGACTTGAGAAATGAGAAGATTGGCTTTAAAATCCGCGAACACACTTTAAAGCGTGTACCGTATATGCTTGTTTGTGGTGACCAAGAGATGGAAGCCGGAGAGATCGCAGTACGTACCCGCAGGGGCAAGGACTTAGGTAAATTTAAATTGGATGACTTTATTGCGTATATCCAAGCCGAAGTTTCTAGCCGTAAGCTCAATCTGGAGGAATAAACTATTAAAGGCGGAAGACGTGGCCAACAGCCGGCCAAACCAAACCAGCACCGTTTAAACGGTGAAATTCGTGGCGTTCGTGAAGTTCGTTTAACTGGCGCAGATGGTGAATCCGTTGGTGTTGTATCAATCAACGAAGCATTAGAAGCTGCTGTAGAAGCTGGTATGGATCTTGTAGAGATCAGCCCTAACGCCGAGCCACCAGTTTGTCGTGTGATGGACTATGGCAAGTTCCTCTTTGAAAAGAGCAAGACTGCTAAAGAGCAGAAGAAGAAGCAAAAACAGATCCAGATTAAGGAAATTAAATTCCGTCCTGGGACTGATATTGGAGACTATCAGGTAAAACTACGCAACCTGACCCGTTTCCTAGAAGAAGGCAACAAAGTGAAAGTTACTATTCGCTTCCGTGGCCGTGAGATGGCGCACCAAGACATCGGTGTCGATGTTCTTCATCGTTTGAAAGAGGATACTGCTGAAATTGCAGTAGTTGAGTCTTTCCCGAGTCGAATTGAAGCACGCCAGATGATCATGATGCTTGCCCCTAAAAAGAAGTAATTAACGGCTTACAAGTAATGAGACCTCGCCGTTGAAAGACGGTGGGGTGTTATTCGCCCTAATTACATGTTATTTAAACTACTACAATGCGGAGTTATTCATCATGCCTAAGATGAAAACCAACAAAGGTGCAGCTAAGCGTTTTAAGAAAACTGCTGGCGGTATTAAATTTAAGCACGCTACAAAACGTCATATCCTGACTAAGCGTACTACTAAGAACAAGCGTCAACTACGCCCTAACTCAATCCTTCCAAAATGTGAAGTGGCTGGTGTTATGCGCATGTTGCCATACGCTTAATTCTTTTTAGTTTATTTATCGTTTAGTTTAGGAGAAGCATAATGCCTCGCGTAAAACGTGGTGTACAAGCTCGTGCACGTCATAAGAAAGTTCTAAAACAAGCTAAAGGTTACTACGGAGCACGTTCACGTGTTTACCGCGTAGCTTTCCAAGCTGTAACCAAAGCTGGTCAATACGCTTACCGTGACCGTCGCACTAAAAAGCGTCAGTTCCGTCAGCTATGGATTGCGCGTATTAACGCAGCATCTCGTCAAAATGGTCTATCTTACAGCCGTTTCATTAACGGTCTTAAGAAAGCATCTATTGAGATCGATCGTAAGATCCTTGCTGATATCGCGGTATTCGACAAAGCTGCATTTGCAGTGCTTGTTGAAAAAGCAAAAACTGCTCTTTAATTTAGCAGTGAAGGTTTAAAGAAAAGGAGGGCAAGTATGCTCTCCTTTTTTATTGCGCTTATTTATAAGCGCGACAGTGGGCTTAATACACCGCTGGCGCCTCTATCCAGTACGTGAGTGTAAATCTGAGTTGTCTTTACATCACTATGCCCTAATTGTTCTTGTACTGTTCTAATGTCCGCTCCCGCTTCTAGCAAGTGTGTCGCAAAGCTATGCCTTAGCGTATGGCATGAAACTGACTTTTGTATCTCAGCATCATGAGCGGTTTTCCGAACTGCTCGCTGCAATGCCGACTCATTAATATGGTGCCTTCGTTTCAACCCACTATTCTCATCTAAGGTAAGTAAATTAGATGGAAACAAGTAGTGCCAATTAAACTCATAAGGAGCTGAAGGATATTTTTCTCTCAACGCATTGGGTAACCAGACTCCTCCATAACCTTTGGTTTGCATATCTTTATCATAGTAACGCTTAGCTAATGCTTGTTGCTCAGCTAGCTGTGGATAAAGCTCCTTAGCAAGTGTGACGGTGCGGTTTTTTCCTCCTTTCCCTTGCCATACCCGAACCGCACCATAATCTAAATCAATGTCCTGTATTCGGAGTCTGATACATTCCATCAGCCGCAGCCCTGATCCGTATAAGAGCATAATTTGCAATTGATATCGTGGCTCAATATGTTCTAAAAACCGCTTAATTTCAGTTCTTGTCATCACTACTGGTAATTTTTGGGCAAGTTGAGATTTCTTGAAATTCATGCTAATTGATAGCGGTTCTTTAATGATTTCACGGTACAGAAAATGGAGAGAGTTAAGCGCCAACGCTTGTGTTTTAGCGGCTACTTTCCCATTAACAGCTAAGTCAGTTAAAAACATCTCAACTTCTTTACTACCCATTCTCATTGGATGTGTTTTGTTATTGAAGTAGATGAATCTCGTTATCCAGTGCAAATATGCCTCTATAGTTTTCTTTGCATAGTGTCGCGCTTGCATATACTCTTTAATGCTTAAAATAAATTGTGATTTCATATTTTTCCAATAAAACTGCCTGTTTTTATATACAG
>NZ_CAWNMS010000055.1:0-28488 GCF_963875605.1 Vibrio sp. V04_P4A5T148 | reverse complement strand
GCTCAGAGCGGTAATTTTCACCGGCTAATATATCGTAATGAATCACAGTGTCGTTATTAAATTTCGAGAAATCGTAGTAGACGGTGTAGGCGTTTGATTCTGGTTCCTTGGTTTTAATTATATCATTTACGAAATAAAAACAAGTCATAGCTCCTGACCATCTATCTTTGCTTGCCCATTGCCAAATTTTGGCATTACATTCCTTTGCTTGTACGATTGAATTAATATCAATCGCCTTATCATAGCTATTTGTTGGAGAATAAATTCGCAATTCAGCAAAACCATTTTCATCAAAATCGTTGTACACATGAATAGAAACATCTCTTAAGGCAACCGTACACTGATTACTATCTACTACTGATTTATAAGGTAAACGCAATTCATAGCGGTTTGGTTCGTCTGAAAAATCATAGGTATATTTTTTATCAATTTTCCCTCCCTTGTGCGCTTTACGGCCAAACATATCATAGGAATAGGTTTTACATTCATCGCCCGTGACCCAAAATGCAGCCCATGCAACTACGTGAGCATCAGTTGGTTTTTTACCTGTGATCGTAATATAGGGTTCATCTTGTTTATCGCCCCAAATATTCGGTTGAATGCTTTGGTAATAATCGTATCCAAGAAAAAATAATACAATGAATAATACAAAAATTGATATTCGTTTTTTCCTGTTGGCATTAGCGATAAATATCACTATTGCGGCCCTTTCTCTTTATCTAACGGCTCAGAGCGGTAATTCTCGCCGGCTAAAAAATTAAATTTTATTATCGTATCATCAGAAAACTGAGAAAAATCGTAATAGAACTCATAAGGTCTAACATCTTTTAGTCTGGATTTATTACCAACAAAATACTCACAGTTAAACCATCCATCCCACATATCATTTTTCCCTTGGTGGAATTCAGCATTACAATCTCGTGCTTCTATTATCATCGATGTAGAAATAGCCTTTTCATAAGGCAGCTCGCCCTGAGGATAAGCTCTAAATCCTGCAATCCCATCAAAGTTATTTAAGACATTCACCTGAAAATCTCTCAATTCAATATTGCAATCATTATTATCTACTACAGATTTAAAAGGTAAACGTAATTCATAACGGTTTGGATCGTCTGAAAAATTATAGGTATATTTTTTGTCAATTTTCCCTCCCTGATGAGCTTTACGGCCAAACATATCATAGGAATAGGTTTTACATTCATCGCCCATTACCCAAAATGCAGCCCATGCAACTATGTGAGTATCGGTTGGTTTTTTACCTGTGATCGTAATATAGGATTCATCAGGTTCATCACCCCAAATATTCGGTTGAGAAGTCTGGTAATAGTCATACCCAAGGAAAAATAATGCGATGAATAGTACAACAATTGATATTCGCTTTTTCCTATTGGTATTAGTGATAAATTTCACTCTTGCGGCCCTTTCTCTTTATCTAACGGCTCAGAGCGGTAATTCTCACCGGCTAATATATCGTAATTAATAACGGTGTCATTATTGAATTTCGAGAAATCGTAATAGACGGTGTAAGCGTTAAACTCTTCATCTTTAGTCTTTTTCTTTCCATCGACATAAAAATGACAACCAATGGCCCCTGCCCACTCTTTTCTTACACTTTTAAATATATCACTATTGCAATTATCTGCTGTAATCAATGAGTTTAGCTCAACCTCTCGATTGTAATATTCTCTGCCTGCCGGAGAAAATCGCAACTGAGCAAAGCCTACAGTATCAAAATCATTGTGAGCTTGTATGGAAAAGTCTCTTAATTCCACTATACAATTTTGTGAGTTCTTATACGTTTGGTAAGGAATTCTAAATTCAAAATTTGAACCATCTTTAGCAAAATCATGCGTAATTTTCTGACTTATCTTTCCTCCTTTATGAGCTTTTTGACCAAATAAATCGTAGGAATAAGCCTCACACTCATCTCCTGTCACCCAAAAATGAGTCCAAACTTCTAAATAAGCATCTATAGGCTTTTTGCCTGATATAGTAATATAGGACTCATCAGGTTCATCACCCCAAATATTCGGTTGAGAAGTCTGGTCATAATCATACCCAAGGAAAAATAATGCGATGAATAGTACAATAATTAATATTCGCTTTTTCATTGTGAGGTTATTCAATAACTTCATTGTAGTTGATCCTTAATTTCATCAGGCAATGTTTTTTGCGCTATTAATAACTTCGCTAGTGGTAAGCGCTGAGGGTCAAAGACTATCTGCTTGAGCTCTCCTCTTATTTTATTGCGATTTTCTATTAGTTTATTTATAGAATTCATTTCATTCATCAAACGTCCAATGCTCAACGCTGGTGTAGCATTTCCTAAAGATTCAGCCCAAGTTTGTTTAACGGTGAGATAATTTTTCTGTAAAGTAGCAATTTCTTGATCGAGAGCTGATATCGCTTGCTGGTAATGCACCATTAAACTTTCATTACTTAAAGAATACATTTGTTGCCACAAATTAGGGATATAATATTCCATTCCATGCTCTGCAATTGAAGCGTCGGATAAGCTATTTACCAAAGTAACAGAATCATTACTGGCTAATTTTGCCAGATCTAGCATAGTGATTTGTGTTTGCCTTGGCGTCAGTAAAATCTGGTCAGAATCATTATAAGTTAATAACTGCGATAAATGACCATGGTGGAGATAATTATCATCGTCGTTATCGGTAAGCATTTTTTTAATCAATGTTATACCACTACTAAATACATCCCATTTATCTAGCCCCTCTGTAAGATCGGTATTTGCCCATGTCATGGGGATTTGAGCAACCAAATCATGGTTATTAACATGACGATAATGCAGAATATTCTGATACCGAGTAACAAAACTGCGCGTTCCTGTACGTGGCATTCCATATGTATATAAACGCAATACTGGGGGATGATAGCTATCTTTAATCAATGCGCTTAGAAGTAATGCACCAGCGCCCCCTAAGCTATGGCCACAACAGTAGAATTTTTTTATTTTATGTAGTCCTAGATCTTTCTCCATCAAAGATAACAAAGCCATCGTATATTGGTAAAACCCCCGATGGATATACGTTCCACCAAACTCTTCGGGGGCGATTTGCGCAGCATCAAGGTCCGTTATAATAAGGTCTTTCATCCCTGGTGAATCGGTAGCACTTTCTATCTTATCCGCAATCACAGCCGCCATACCTGAAGCCGCTTTTATAATTTTAAATTTAGTGTTGTCAACAGGTGGTTTCTTACTCTGGAAATAAGGCTCTGTACCTCTCACACCTATAATCGCCAATTCATCGTTGAAGATGATGTAACCTTCACTGCCAACATCATCCTCAGCATAATATTGAGCACTTAAAGCTCTGCTGTATGGTATTTCTTCTAGTAGCCATTTCGCCTGTAAATCTCCAGAATAAGTTGGTCTTTCTTTGCGCTTTAACTGAGAAATTACCGTACTAATCGCACCCTGATTATCTGTTGTCTTACCATCATCCCTATTAAAATCGTTAGTCGCATAAGCAAGTTTCGACAACAACGCAAAGGTATAACTATTCACCAAACTAAATTCATCGGTATCAATAATCACTGGCATATAACTGCGCAGTGCTTTGATTTCAAAAACGTAACTTTGGTTGTGGCTAAGGCTGAACCCTGCTTTTTCCGCAGAGGCATTGGTATCTATCCCTTTATGATGCTCTTGCAAAAACTCATCTTGAGGGGCTTCATCCCAAAAATCACCTATGGTAGTGCTGTGATACCGTTTCGGGCTTTGCTCAGCAGCATCACGCTCTGCCGATGCGCGGGTTTTCACTGGCGACTCTTGCCCTTCTTTACGGCTGGCGTACTTTTCAACTTCGCTTAACAAAGAGGCTTGGCTGACGGAAGCGCGCCATTCACCTGCGGCAATATTTGCAAATAATACTTTACCAGCGCTGGTAGTTTGCGTGTGTGTGTTGGAGGTAATTTTGTTCGTAATGGTGACGGCAAGGCCATCAATCGGTTCATCGTTTTCACTCATGAACTCCAGTTCCAACCAGTTTTTCTCGGGGTTGCACTGCACGCAATGGTTAAATGAATCCATGATTATCCCTCATGTTGTAATTGGCGACTTAAGGCATGCAGAGCGTATTTAATCTCTTCATTTTGATTGTCTTTGATCAGTTCTATCATGCTAGGCTGAGCCAAGTATTCGTTGCCCATGATCGCCGCGATGGCCGCGCTCATCACACGATACGTTAAGGTTTGCTCAGCAGCAGAGAGAAACGGTGTGAGCATGGAAGCGATATCACGCCCTTGCGTAAGATGCTGGTCCATTGCCTTGGGGAAATGCTGCCATAACCAAGATTCAAGGTTAGCTTTTAACAAAGGTAAGTTCTCTTGTTTATCAAGATGATGCGCTTTTATTACCCACCAAGAGCCTTGCTGAGCATTAAATGGCGCGTGCGAGGTGTTGTCAAACGTGACTAAGTGGCCTTGGCCACCATTATCTAATGCAGCCAATTGATTGATATTGCCCAAAAACTGGTTCACTTCTGATTGGTCCATTCGCGCTAACATAGCAATAATGACCGACCTATCGTAAAAGCGAAACATCACTTCCTCGCCTTCTAATCCGGCAATTAATAAACTGCGAAGATGCTGCAAAACTTCATCACCCACGGCATGGCTTGACAGCCCAATACCCTGTTCAAGTAACGCTTCAGGGAGCGACAATACCGATTCAGAAACAGGGATTAACCATGGAGAGAGTGGCATCACCTCAGTAAACATTGCACCATAAAACAGAGGCACGGCTTCTTCAAATCCAAAGCCCCCATTTTGCTGTAAGGCCTGCTTATGAAGCTTGCGATCAACTAACCAATAGCGATGATTTTGCTGCTGTTGAAACCAAGAGAGGATCATGACGGTTTCCCCTGCGTAGAGCATAATCTTACGGCTGGCATATGGGCTTGCTCTGCGTTTAATAACGCTTGGTAAGAAATGGTTCGAAGAGCAGCTGGCATGGTTTGGTCCTTTTTCGTGAATCGCATCGCATAATGTAATGCCTCACTAAGCAAAAGCAATGCCAGTGTTAAATTATTATATTTCAATAGGTTAACTTTATCGTTTGACTACTTGAGCAATAAATTGCTCCGCTGGGCAAAAACTTGCTTAACCAAGCACGATCTGACCGAATTTTTGCTCGGTTCAGTGCTCTCTCACCGACAAGAGATGTAACTGCACGAGCGTCGTCAATCCTAAGCCATCTCATCATTGACAGAACACGTAAAGTTCACCGCACAGCTTAGATTCCAGCCTCGCCAATTAAATGTTAACATCATCACATCTAAAACTGCGGTGGTTATCAGTAAACCTTATTGATGATTCTCATAAACATCAATAAAAACTCTCTTCCTCCACCAGCAGAATTTTTACATTAAAAGGCAGTTTCAAATGGTTAACAACACAATTCAATGGTTTCCGGGTCACCAGCATTGAAGTTTCACAACTTACCAAGAATTCCATTTAATGGATTAAAATCAACGCCTTATATATAGCCAACATCCCAGAACGTCTCAACAAAACTCACCACAATTCAGGATTTTGGTACCCCACCTGGTACCCCACCAAATCAATTTACTATACAATGGTCTTCAAATAATCACTTCAAAGATCATTCACTATGGCAAAACGAATCACTGATACAACAATCAAAGCTCTCGTCATCAAAGACAAGGAATATACATATACTGTTGAAGAGGGTTTACAGCTTCGTATTCGACCTAAGCGCTCTGATAAAGGGACAGGCACTAAGGCTTGGCAATTCAAATACCGTCACCCTGTAACGCGAAAAATAACCAAAATTCCAATGGGAACCTACCCTTCACTGCGACTTGCAGCTGCAAAACTCGAAGCCGCCGAATATCGGAAACAAATCGCTGAAGGTATCGATCCAAAACGATTCAAAGAAGATAAACGAATCGAAGAATTACGTAAGCACAATGATAACTTTCTTGAAGTTTCAACTATGTGGTTTGATAGGAAGCGTAAGTCAGTCAGCTCATTTCATGCAGAGCGAATCTGGAGAACACTGGAAAAGTACGTATTTGATAGCTTAGGGGATCTTCCAGTAAGTAACATTACTCGGCGCGATGCAATTGAAATGCTACGCCCTCTCGAAAAAGACGGAAAGCTATCCACCATCAAAAGAATTTGTCAGAGCTTAAACCAAATTATGGAGTATGCGGTGGCAAGTGATGTGATTAACGCTAACCCATTAACCAAGATGATCAATTCATTTGAGAAACATAAAGTAGAAAACATGCCTACCATACGCCCTGAGCTGCTAGGTGAATTTATGACTCGTTTGCGGCAGAATGAAAACATTCAAGATAAGACTAAACTACTTTTGTTATGGCAGTTGCACACTATTTCTCGCCCAAAAGAAGCGGCTAGAACACGCTGGAAAGACATTGATTTCAATAAGCAATGCTGGACTATACCCGCCGAAGAGATGAAGCGAAGACGAGAGCATAGAGTTCCTTTAACCAAACAAGCGATCGACATCCTTGAAAAGATCAAAGTTCAAAGCATCGGCAAAGAGTTCGTGTTCCCTAGTGAACGGAACCCTGATAGCCATGTAAGCGTCTATACAGCTAATGCTGCTTTAAAACGTAGTTTAGGATTCAAAGATGAACTCGTTGCACATGGTTTAAGAGCCATCGCATCTACTGCCCTGCACGAAAAAGGATTCGATACACTTCACATCGAAGCTTGTTTATCACATATGGATAAAAATGTGACTAGAGCAAGCTACAACCGCTCTGACTTTTTCGAGCAAAGAAAAAAGATTATGTGCTGGTGGAGTGAATATATAACGAAAGCGAATCGCAGCTAATAAACAGCGTGAGTGAGACGGCATACTTAGGCAAATAAATAACTAAAATTTAATCAGAAATAAAATAGACCTAACATAAATAATCTGTATCTCTCACTCCTCTGGCTCTTCGTCTGAGTAAACCAATCGAGACATTACCTGCTTCAACCCGAGCGTTGGTCAGCTTGTATTTTGCGTAATTACAGATGCCTATTTTTCTTTCTAAGATAGCGTCGGCAAAGTTGCTTAGTGACAGTTTTCGGGTTGATTTCGCTAGGCGACACAACGCTTCAAGAGCTGCTACCATAGTTTCGTAACCGGATTCATCCCATATCGTTTGTAGCTGCTCTTTTAGCATATAAATAACGCATAACGTCCAGTTACTCTCGAGCAAGTCATCGAGTCGATCAGGCTGTTTGTCATCCAACTTTTTGAGCGTTTTTCAGTAGGAGAAAGAGTGTTCCCTTAAGCATTCTTTTCTCATCGTGAGAACCATTTCTAAAAGCTTTGGCCCGCTCTTTTCTGATTAAAATGCAGTAATTTTGCATCACATGAAATCGGTCAAAAACAATGTCTGCATGGGGTAGCATTTTCCTTACCGCTGATTGGTAAGCTTGCCCCATATCCATTGATACTGCTTTAATACCAGCCTTTGTTTGCTCTGATAACGGCTCGAAAAATGAGAGACAAGGACTTCCGTTTTTCGACCATGTTCTACCCAAATTAAATGACCAGAAACCAGGTCGTAAGCAACAGTTATATAGTCGTGCCTTTTAGCTCTGGCTACTTCATCGACGCCAATATGGAGCAGGTTATTCAGCTTCTCAGGTTCTAGTGCAGTTCAACTTCTATCGTGCAGGGTGTGCCTGTGATTGGATCTTTGACCTTATATCTTCGGTCTCGACGACAGCGAACGAATACTGACTGGGACACTTCTTCTATTGAACAAGATTCTAAACACTGACCTTTAAAACAAAACGACGAGGAGACAAAGACGACAAAATACACTACTGACTTATAATGAAAATAAGTATTGTAAATCATAGCATTATGAACGATGTTTTTTTCTTACTCATCAAAGAGAGAAGAGGCCCTAAGGTATTACTACGTGCTAATCATTGGCTTTAACTACAACCAGCACTATATATTTGGGCAGTGCTCTTGAATAACCTGCTCACCCAAGTGACCAAACACTGCTCTGACGGCTGAATGAAACTTTCTGAGCTGGTCACAGGCATGTCCCAATCTCGCATCATGCCGCTCTGAAGGAGTTAACTCTGTTTCAGCTAATAACTTGATAGATTCAAGATCGACATCCTCAAGCAAAGGCTCTAGGCATTCTTCAATTTCCTTTAACCACTGTTGCCTCTCTGCTTTTAGAAATGGAGCGTTTAGGTTTAGCAGGTCAATTGTAGATTGTGCTTTCTTCTGTTCGTCGGCTGACAACGCTAGATTCGGGCTAATTTCACCATTGCCAGAGGAGTATATGAAATAGTCTCTACAATTAGCCTGTTGTGGCGATACAAATGTCGCAGCATCAAAATTGTTCCCTTTAAAATGACCTCCAAACTGCAGCGGGCCAGGAAAGTGCTTTAGGTCTTCACTAGCTAACGAACTTAGTAACAGGTTACCGTAATCAAAAGTTTGCTCAGGAAACGCGCTCTTAGGTTTCTCATGCTCAATATGTGTCCCCATATTCAGCTCAAGAGCAAAACCCGTCAGGTTTAGTTCTGTGTAACAACAAAGTCCGTACTGTTGCTGTAGTAACTGTCGGCTAAGCTCAGTTTTACCATTAAAGTTTTTCCAGCGCCGAGTGGCCTCTTCACTCGTTGTTGGGTTCCCGTTGTTTAATTCCTGCTCAAGCTTTACATTGGTTGCGTTATCAGGCTTATCTATATGTCTCATTTACCCAACAACTCCCTGCGCTTCAACACTCTATCAGCATGAACTAAATCTTCGTGGTCCTGACCCAGTAAACCTTCTAATTGTGCACGCACCTTCATTGCTTCATCATCCCTTCCTAGTCCAGAGTTTATTAGCCGCATATACTCTTCAAAAAGCTCTACCTGACGAAGTGGAGGTCGAGCGTCGACGTTGAGCGTTTGCGTTAAAACATAGTTACTAGGTTTTCCTAACGTCTCTCCAATTGGAGGTAACGCTTCACTCTCACCTGCTGCAACGTCAGGTAATACTAGAATTTGCTCTTGTTTCACTGTAGAGAGCACTTGAGGACTGTGTGTGGTTACAATGAACTGTATGTTAGGAAATGCTTCAGATAGGTTCTGAAGAACAAGCTGTTGCCACTGAGGATGTAAGTGCATATCTACTTCATCAATAAGTACGATACCACTTGTTTCCTTAACCGCCTTTTCAGCTAAGTGAGGGTTAAGCCTAACGGCTCTATAGGCAATATCAGCAACCATTCCTAACATATTGCGCACACCATCACTTAAGTATGAAACTGGCACATCACCTTGATCTTTATGTGTGGCAATCACTTCTTCAGTTGTTGCGCTATATCGAATGTTTGACCACCCTGAAGGAGCCAATACAATATTTACAGCGTTAGTAATTGCTTTTAGCAGCTTGCCTCTAATTGTTGAGCCATGAACAACTGCACCTTCAAGGCCATGCTCCTCGATTATTTGCATTTTTCTTTCATAGTCTGCAATCGTTTCAACTCTCAACCATTGCGCAAATGCTGAGTAAGTCGATTCTGGATCTAAACAATCCAAATAACCATCTAGGCGGCTATTCATTTTATGAGCTGGGTTCTTCTTTTCAGTTAATCTTTTCTCTTTCCAAAGCCGCCCTGTTCCGTAATAGCTCAACAAAGGTAAAACTACCTTTTCATTATTCTGTACCGACTTCTGTAAATCTTGAGCAACTGACTTGAGTTCTTTGACTTGAGTTGTTCGCCCCTTTAGCGTATTTCTAAACCGTGACCAGCTACCGGGGAATTGATAGTCACCACCTCCGTGAACGGTCACTTGAACCTCCACAGGAAATTGACGTTCCATTGTTAACTTTCCGGCGTCTGCTAAGCTATCCCCAGCCTCAAGTTCACTAACTCCAACAGAATGTTTAGCGATTCGAATATCAGAGTTCAGGATTCCACGATCTTTGCTTGTTTCAAAACCACCAGAAAATTGGCCATATCCAATCGCGATGGCATCAAGAATAGACGTTTTACCAAAGCCATTTAAACCGACCAGAACGTTAACACCAGTGCCAAACTGACACTTGAAATGCTTGAATGCCCTAAAGTTTTTTAGTTCTAATTTGTCAATTTTCATTATTTATCCATAAGCTGTTCCGGTCGATGCTAGATTACAACAATCAATGATTCAATTGTATAGCTAATATAGTGAATGTCCTAAGCGTCCCATGAAACCAGAGGGCAATATTATTGGTGTTTGAAGTTCTGGTAAACCCGTTGCTCACTAACCTCTAGACATCAGAAAGCTTCAAATAGAAGCCTCCACGTACTAAAAAATCACCAAACACTGAGCCGTTCATACTGCTGGCGTTTCTGGTTCAGCTTTTTAACTAATCTAAGTAACGAACGTAAATTTGGCTAATAACCACTTAATTTGCATTAAGTTATAGCTCTTACTGATGGATAAAATGATAACAAAGTAATACTAGCGCTAGAGAGGGTAGCTGGGTATTACTTTAGGCATTACGAAAGCAAGCGCTCTTACGACACTTTATGGCACACCAAAAAAGCGTAACTTATTAAATTTATTATATTTAAGATAAGAAAGAAGACGTCCTGAGACGTCTTTAAACTTGAATGTGGCGAGAGTGATGGAGGCGAAGAAAGCATGCATACCGTTGAAAATTAGAAATTTATTGCAAGTCGACTTTCGAGAATACACTCTGTCATACATGTTATTTACGTGATATATATCACGTAAAAACTACAGTTTCTGCAGTTGTCTCTCTAGTATGGCGCGTTCGTTCATCAGCGAAAGCACGGGGCTAATGTCTGATAACATAGCTCTAACCTCAACTTCATTAATATGGCACTTGTCATCTCGCAAACAACTTTGATAACAGCGTAAAAGGCAATCCAACTTGAATGTATTTGTACAGCCAAATTTTGCTTCAGATGCATATTTTCTCAATGAAGAAACTAAATCTTGGTAGTTGTTTGCGTTTAAATAATTTAAGTTAGACCTAATGTAATAAAAACTATTCTCATTCATGCCCGTTTTTGACATTAGTTCAGCTAGATTAGAATAGAGGGCTTTATAACTTTCTTCGTTAATAAACAAGCGATTTGTGCACGCAAAAAAATGTTGCAGCTCATCAATTATTCTAAGCATATCCGAGATAGATGTTGCAGTATCCAGTTGCTTAGAAATACCCTCCCGATAAAATGAGTCCAGATAGTTCTCCGACTTATACGATTCTCGGTTATATTCACCATGCTCATATTTTGACATTTTATTAAATAGGTTGCGTATTATAGATCCTAACGAACCTTGATGGTCTCGATTATTGGGTTTATTAGCCCACTCTAGAACACAGGGTATCAATTCATTTGCAATCCAATCATGACTCGTTTTTGCATCCCAGTAATATCGAGGTCCAATATTACCATCAAAATCATTCACTAATAACTCTCCTGGAGGAGACCAAACCAAAATGACGTCATTATCAGGTCTAGTATAATTCGCATGAGTACTTTCTTTCGCTACCGGCTTAATGAATACATGATAACCCGCATCCATCTTTTCGCTAGAAGATTTTGTATAGATCTTTAACCAGTTAGACCCACTATCAAATACGCTCCAGGTACCATTGGTTTCGAATGCATCGTTTTCCCTAGCAAAAGCCTGTATAGCTCCCCAGAGGCTACGCTTAATACTCAGTAAAGGAATATCATTGCCTTTATAGGCATAAGTAGAAAAGTTACTTGAACGCCATGCTTCTTCTATCTGAGAAATACGAGATACATACTCATTTTTAAAGTACTTCATTGCACTTTGAAATGATAATACTTCTTCTCTTGAAATTAGAATTCTACTGTTTCCGATATCACAAAAAAAAGTGTCATGTTTAACTGTAGAATTCTTCGCTAGATATGGATGCTCAAACTCGCCCGCAGGAATTTCACATCCAATGAAGTAGCGTTCCAATAACTGTTTTCCACTTAATGTAGTCATTACGTGAGAAAATTTACCATTTCGAAATTCTACAAAGCAGCTAAGGTTATTTTTACCCTTTGAAGGCAAGAAGCCTTGTATTCGTACGTGATCATTTTTATACGAAAAGAAATCTTCATAAATTTCTTCCTCTATCTTTTTGTAACCTACCCAACTTGCAGACTCTTCAAACCTAAAAATTCCATATTTTTGAATATGCCATAGAGCAGACTCTCCCCAGAATGACTTAACCCAAGACTCATGAAAATACTTGAAGACTAGTTCTGGATAATTACGCACCCACTTATTTAGTTCGCTGATAGATACGATTTCATATTCAATGTTTAGCTCTGAAAGCTTCTGCGCTTCTTTTTTCCACAGAGCAATATCCTCGGCAGAAATGTCCTCTGCTACCAATAGACTGAATTTGTCTATTGGTATCCCCCAGCTTTCATAATTCTTTAAAAACCTAGCCACTGTTCTTTTGTAGTCAGAAGCATTGTAATTTTTTACTCTTTTCACTTCGTACAATGAATATGTAGTGCTTGTACTTTCATTGTTTTCAACGAAGATATCAGCTCCGTATTGCTTTTGCCCTACCGTGCCAATTGGAAGCACTTTAGAAATTGAATGTCGCAATTTGTAACTCATAATGTAATCAATCAAATCACAACAAAAACGTTCAAACATCAAAGGTTCCATTAAATCAAACGGAAGCCTATCTGGTTTTTCAACTGCCGAAGCTTGATACTTATTAATTTCCGTATTTTCTAAATATTCTGGTAAGTGCATAAATTTAACCCTAGTTAGAACACTACACTAGCAAATATGCCAAAGTGGCCCGACAAACCTAAGCAATTGATATTTAAAAGAATTAAACAAACAAATTCTTCTTCAACGCCTCTTAGCAAATTAACGTTTCCCCAAAAACCAATCCCACACTCGCTTAAATAAGCCAGCTCTGTGGCTAAAGGAATTATCATCGCCTTTAGGTTTTTCTTGGTAATAGTTGGCTTTGTTGTGCTTATCGTTATCGCGGCCGGCAGTTATGGTTTTCTTATCCCACTGTCCTGCCTCAACGATCATGCCCTTTCTGATAAAGTAATGTGAGCGACACTCAAATCCCCAATTTCCAATTGACGGAGACAATGAAATAGAGTCACCATCAAACATTAGCTGCCAGTCTGTTGGTGTTATGGGTGTGACTACTTGATTTCCACAACCGCAGCAACAGCTATGAATAGCTGTTGCATACTCCATGGATACGTACAATATGCCAGGCTCTAACTGCATCGGAATTGAACGAACAAACTTATGCGGTAGGTGCGTATGTTTAAGCATAAGACTCTCCATTCAGAAGTAGATTTCCATCTGTAGTGTACGTAGAATGATGCTCCTGCTCCAAGTCACGGTAAAAACCTCGTATTTTTTTCCACTTTATTACCGCTAGTGCTGCATTTAAGGCGTTTAGATCTGCTACCTGAATATTTGAAGAATAAACATCATTCCCCTCACCACCACCAAATGAGACTCTACCTTCATGAACATGTTGTCTTTTGCCACTCGTGCTAGCGGTCACTCTCAAGATTCCTCCTAGCGAACCATCTGTCAGCTCTACTCCCATACCTACATCAACAAAAGGAACATCAAGCTCTTCCAGTTTTTGAACTATGGACTTTTTACTGGTACCTGCATCAATACAAATAAAGGCAAAGGTAACTCCATTCAACAGCTCTAAATTTTCCTCGTCTATGTAAGTTGAACTAGTAGAGATCCTTTTATGCATATTCGAATAAATGCTTTTGAAATACTCAACTTTCTTTTCTGCATCTCGCAGAGCTTCTAACGTTGGTGCTCCTGGTGCCCTGAAAGCATTGTGTTGCAAAAACTCATCACTATCAAAAAGACGAATCTCTCGTACAGGTGTTTTAGCCACTAGATCAAGGATATATGAGCCTGTACCCCCCAAACCAATTATGGCGACAGACTCTGCAGCAAGCAGGTCGCTTAACGCCCCAATACCAACCCGACCAGAAGCAGTCTCTGTATAGTTAAATACGCTATCTTCCTCGTCTTCTGGCGTCGAAAACACTTTAGGGCTTATTCCTGAGTTCAGTACTTCAGCATGACCTGACAAAATCGAGGCATATGTAGTCATTTTATGATAATAATCGGTATACCCAGACTTAGGTTTACTGGAAAACATATGCTTAGCAGTAATGCCTCGACCTAAATCGAACACAGAGCTCTGGAGTACCACAGCATTCAAAGCTTCCCCCTCCGTATTGCACGGCATATCACCATCGAAGTGAACTACATGAGTGTCAGGAACTCGAGTCCTGTCACCAGCAAGAGATAAACTCGAGATAATTGTCCCTCGACATACTTGTCGATTTGAATTTACATATGGGACATCACGCATGATCAAGAAACCACTTTTTACCTGGATGAAATATCCTTCATCTCTAAGGCGCTTAAGATCTGAATTAAGATTTATCAGTTGCAGTGACATTGAATACCGTCCCTTTTTTCTTAACAATTACAGAACCACCAGCAGCTAACTCGCCAGCGTGAGGCTTAGACTTTGCGTGACGATAAGTCATTGAATAATAAGTATTAGGATTACTAGGCGGATATTGAAACTCGAAAGATACAATCTGCTCATAAGTTACATTTGGGTCATCAAGTACATATTCTCGTGAATTGACAGTTATGATGTAATCAAGCTTTGGCTTATCAGCCACAACAAAACGCTCAATGCCGGCCTCAGATAAATCTACCGTATCATCGGGCTCAATTAATCTATCAGTTCCTCCTCTGACATCTAAAAAGACAGCCTGCTCATCCGCTACATCCGCTAGGAAATAAAGATCGGAGCCATCAATCTCAGGCTTACCCCACACAATCTGACGACCTTTCAAACTAAATTTGAAATCACGGTCAGTTTTGAATGCAATAAAACGCTCAACTCCACGAGCTCTAAGATCAACTGTCTCGTTTAAGCGGATATCTTCAAAATCACCTGATGGTAAGATAACGAAGAGACTATAATCGTCAAACGAATCAAGCCCTGCTATTTCAATTAACTGACGTCCCGTGGGAACAGGATCTTGTACACTAAGAGGACGAAACTGCAAGCTATCCAAAGCAAAGAAAATTCGGAAGCCTTGGCCACCGTGAGGGTGGTGGCCTTTTGTATCATGTGGATGTTGTTCTACATCTTCCATTTTGATAGTACCTTTAGTTTTCAGCCAGAACCATTCTGGTCTTACTTACTTAATCGTGACTATCAGGTAGAACCGGTAATTTTTTTAACTTTTTTTTATTGAGCCCGATGGAACCATACCGCAGATAAAAAAAGCGGGGCAAGATGGACAACTTCGAGAAGATTTTTTTGCTGGGAACTGACCCAGTCTGATTTGCGCAATAATGTCTATGAGTGTTTTCTTTCTGTTTGTTAAAACCTTAGCGGTTAAACTACTCTCTGAAGTCAATTCATCTGCTAAGTACAGCGTTTCAACCTTTGCACTTGGATATGCTTGATCGGAAGCTAAAATAAAAGCGGCAGTACTCACACTGTCATCTTTGTTTCTAGCATGTCCAGTCCTAACCCGCCGTATTATTTTTCTTCCACTTGGTTCACTCAAAATGTCATCAGGATGAACGACAACTCTCTCACCATCGAGATCTAAAGTGATAGGTGAGATTGTAGCTTTATCCATGCTTTTTCGACTGGAAACAAAATAGTTACTCATTGAACAGGCTAGTTCAGTGAAATCTTTGATATACCCATGCTCACTCAGTCCACTTATTGCTAAGGCACTCTCTACCACACTTTTGAGTTCTGACTCGTCAAATTCTTCTTTCATATGACGCTGAACAACAAGCCTAACTGCATCATGAAGTTTGACATACGACGTTTTAGTCTGTCTTCCACCAGTTTTGAGCAGGTGAGTATAAAGGTAACGTCGTGGACAATGTTGATAGAGGCCTAACTGGTTTGAATCAAATATAAAATCGCTATCTATCGCAATATCCATACCGGCATCTAAGTCAATATTTGGGAGAGCGTAAGTTTCAACTACATTGCTCGTCCTAACTTCACCATCAATACGCGAGATAAAGGGAGAATGCTTCCATTGTGAATTGTTAGATTTCTTGGCTGGAGCATACATAATTAGCTTGTCTTGAGCACGCGACATCGATACGTAAAACAAGCACTCTTGTTCCTTGTCATGTTCTGCTTCCAACATCGTAACAGAAGTGTCATCTTCGCCAGTAATCATCCCAACGGGAGGTTCACATGCTGGCTTCTGATAAGTTCTCGGTAATGTACCTTGATTCATCCCTGGTATGTGGACAACTCTAAACTCAAGTCCTTTTGCACCATGCATGGTCATCAATCGCACTGCATCTATACTTTGAGCCGAAGTAGGTAACTGCCTCAAATCTTTATCATCACCCAACCTTAGTAAACGACGAACTCGCTCCAGCAATCTAGTAACCGGCAAACCACTATCAGTTTCAGCAGATATTGATGTACGCACAAAGTTCATTAGCTGCCAAATAGCGATGCTTCGATTCTTGTCTGACACTACTTCAGAACAACTGAGACGTGCAGCAATGCGAGTTTTGTCGAAAAGTAACGTTGCAAGAACTTTCCATGGGTGATCCGTTTTATCAACTCCTTCGAACGCACTACATAAGTTAAACAATGCATCCTTTCCAGGATTAGATATTCCTGGAATATTCTTCAAGTCTTGCAACCACTCTTTTTCTTCACTATGCACTGTGCGCAAGTGATTCAAAATGACATCTAAATCTTCTAACGATAATTCAAACTCAGGCAACCGACCAATACGAACTAACCCACTCCCCCAAAAGTCTGTCAACAGTGATAAGAAAGAAAACATATCCTTTACTTCTTCTCTTTCAAATAGGCTCCCCAGGTATAGTACGGGAACTCCTAATAGCTCCAGTTGTTCGGCAAGCTGAGATAGTCGCTCATTACCACTACACAATACAGCTTGGTCTCTATATGAATATCCAGACTCTTGCATGTCCTTAATTGTTTCAGCTAGAACAACAGCTTGGTCATCTGCTTTTTCAACTACTTTAAACTCAGGCAGGCACCCAATTTCCCCCCTCTCAGCTATCAGCTCTGGACTTCCAATGTTTACGGACATATCGAAAGCAAATTGGGAATATGCCCTAATAATTTCTTCAGAAGAGCGATAGTTAATTTTTAAACGACCTTGCAATGCTGTTGGGAAGTCCTGAGTACAGTAGCGAGACATACTAACCGAAGAAGCCCCCCTAAACCGGTATATAGACTGTCTTGCATCACCTACAGCCCAAAGGTTTTCACCCTCTCCACACAGTAGCATCAGCAACCGAATACTACTTCGATTCACATCCTGATACTCATCAACTAAAACATGATCGTAAAGAGACTGAAAGTGCTTGAACAACTCAACATTGTTTTCTAGAAACTTTACAGGCAACAGTACTAAGTCACCAAAGTCAATACAGCCTTTAGCTCTCTTTAGTCTTTCATAAGCTTCATATACCGTTGCTGTTTCTTTTGCTTTCAAAGCTGCCGTTTTACTTTCTTCTGTATCTGCAGAATCAAGCATTTCCTGTGCTAAGCGGAAGTAATCTCTATGATCAACAACCTCATCCTTAGCTCTTGATATTGCTGACAGTAAATTCGTAATATGTTCTGTAGGATCATGAAGATTTCGGAAGTGTTCTAAGCCTAACCGTGGAAATTCATCTTCCAAAACTTCCACGGCTTCCGTCAGTTCCAACAAACGAGGCTCTTTTTCAAATCCAAACTCAGAATAAAATCGGCGGACCAGATCTAACCCAAACGCATGAAAGGTACCTATCCACATAGAAGCTACTGCTTCCTTATTCTTGGAAGCTAATCGCTCTGCCATTTCGCCTGCGGCTTTGTTCGAGAATGTTAGTATCAGAATTCTGCGAGGATCAACTCCTTCATCCAGTAGTCCTTCGACTCTTTTTACTAGAGTCTGAGTTTTCCCTGTACCCGGACCAGCCTCTAATAAGTAAGGTTTACCTCGGTGATCTGCAGCCTGTTTTTGTTGCTCATTCAGAGTCACCTCAGGCTTACCTCCTTTGGCCTCAGGGTTAACTGCTGGTAACAACAGAGCATCCAATAATTGCTGAGCTACAACTTCGTAAGGAGCATCTAACTTCTCAGCGATTTCAATAGCTGTCAGCCCATCATCTACATGAAGTTTTTTTACCCAAGTTCTTGGTAGTAAAAACTCTCTTGCAAATAAGTCCATCTGAACTTCACGACGCTGCTGGGCGCTATAGTCAACCACACGATCAATGCCTACAGGAGACGCTTCTATCGTTCTCGCGGGATCTATCTCCTCAACTGAAACGTTATCTTTAGTATCACCTAACTCTATATGTCCGATCTCATGAGCTATCAAAAAAGCCTTTTGAAATTCTGTTCCGGAGTTTTCATGTAATATCAGATATTCATCCGCTATCAGTGTCGCTTTACTGCCATTCAGAACTGTTGCACCTGCTGCTACAGCCTCAACGTCATAGTCACGTCGGTCTGCTTCTGCGATCGCAAATTTTAAAGAATTCCAAGGACTTACCCCTCTACCAATAGCTTTTAGATGTAGATCAGAAGCAATTTGTCTAGCCGATTCGATACTATCCATACTCAATCCTCAGACAGTAACTTCTTCCTAATAGCCATATCCACCCCTGCTTGTTCCAGAAGCTCTTCGAAAGTAACTCTCTCAGCTTGGGTTGGTTTAACGCTAGACTTATAGCTACGAACAGCAGTCCCACTGCCCGTACCATTTACGTAAATTAAAAAGTCTTCCATTGTTTGATTTAGTGCTCCGGCAAACCGAGTAAGAAAAGATACTGGGACGCTTTCAACAATCACTTTACGATCTCGAAAAGCTGAAACGACAGATCTTGGAATTTCGAGCGATGAAGATATTCCCCTAAGTTCCTTTACTGATATGTTTTCAAATGGATCACTCACTAAATTTTGAGTAATCTGCAAATGGGTTTGCCATGCTTTTTCTATAAGTTTTTCATCTGCATCAGTGAGCTGTATCTCGTCGCCAATATCAGCTCGAGTAAGCTCATGAGTCAGCTCTGTTAACTCATTTATGAATTGAGGATATTGTTCTACATAGCGAGATAATGTTTGTTTGTCTATCTCAGGCTCCATAGAAAAATCGTATAAAACATCCTGTAACTGAAAGTTGTTGTTTGAAGACATCATAAGTCTCCTCCAGTAAGCTTTTTCTTTAGTGCAGCAAAAGCTTTGTTGCGGTGAGTCCGAATGGTTTTTTCCGACTTACCAAGGGTTGCTGAAATTGATTCTGTGTTCGGCTCCTTAGAGTCGATAGGCATACCTAGTTTCATCAACTGCATAATTCTTTTCTGTAAGTCTGGTAATGTATCAATCGCTGAGTCCAGATGGATCTGGTAATCTGATACTGAAGAAATGTGAACATCGAACGGATTATATCCGCTTACAGCATATTCAACCTCCAGCTTTATGATACCGTCACTCTCTTCAACTTCCGTAGATTCCTGTTTCGTATGCCCTTTTGTAACTTTTCGGATAACATCTGTCTTTAGCGTGAAAAAAGCGCTCAAGAACCTGACTTCGTAAAAATCCAGCTTCTCATTATACGCAAGACAGTCATTAGCGATTAACTCAGCAAACTGCCCCAAGATTTGACTTTTGACCTCAGTGTTGGTTACTGAATCCCAGTCTCCTTGCGTTGCTCGTTTAGGAATAAGCTTAAGAACTCTTCCCATCAATATTTTGTATAGTCTTTCATAACTCTTTCTAGAGGCTCTACCACGCATATTCCTAACGATATATACAAGACACTCTATTGGGACAAATTGAACGCTCTTTTTTTCATTAATAAGACATCTTTCTACAAGAGTCTCTTCAGTTAACTGCAGTAACTCTGATAACTTTGACTCTATTGTAGGAAGCCGCCTATAGAGCTCCCCAGTTAACTTACATTTTCTCAGCGGATTAACCACAACCAAGACCCACCCACTTTTGTTGTTGATAGAACTGATGCTAGCATATACGTAGAGTTTCCTTAAGCCATGGCTAAAAACATAAGATATTAGATAGTTAAGTCACAACTCTCACATTACACTCGCAAACAATTTCAGGTCAGTTCGAGTACGATACTCAGCGCAATTGACGGCAACAGCAACCCTATTATATATCGATATCGTCAGTCCTAATCAAGGTGATGAAGTCATCGCCAAAGGACAATAATCCATAAACAAATTTAGCGCGTGTACTACTAGGACAACCAAGTAATTTGAGAGCAATATTTAATTTAATTCTCGGATTATCCGCATACCACATTTTCTCAAGTATTCAAACATTTCATTGTCATCACACTTAACCACTAACCCACTGCGCCCGCGGCTGAGCAATACTCTGTAACTACCCTCTGTGTAATGTTCGAACTGACGTCGGTCAGCCACCACCAGCTTTCCATTCCTAAAGACCATATCCTGTCCCCAGTTAAACAGAGCAAGTGATAGTTCTAAACCTTGACAACTAAACTCAGTACAAGCCGCTTCAAATTGGCAACATGAATTTTCAGAGCTTGGTGGCTCAACGTACCAAGGACCAATATGCTTACCAGGCTTGTATTTGTCTTTCTGAACTTCCTCAATAAACTTGCCACCTTGGCTAGACATCAACCAGCCTGTTCTAAAGGCGTCTTGAAGCTTGTTTCCTTCGTGCATCGTTTGTTGTAAACCCAAAGCATAAGTTTCAGCAGTTTGCTTGTTTTGAGTCAGTCGCAATGGGTAGTCAGCCTGAATGTCTAAAGCGACTTGTTGTGCTTGGTCAGGATTGTTAGATAGAACCGCTTCAATCCACTTGTCCAAGCTTTCCGTATAAGCCTGCCGAATAGGCGTTTTAAGGTTATACACGTCTTTCTTAATTGGCGTAACGAGTTGCATTTTACCGGCGTGCAGCGATGGCATAATAGGGATGACTTTGCCGTTTTGCGCTCTTATTGCTGAATCTAGGTCTGCTAGCATTTGATCTAACTGCATCTCATTGCGATGGATAGCTTGGCCATCCCCCACCAAAAGCACCAAGACTCCAAACGGTTGACAAGCAAGCCAGTTACAAAACAGCATCAACTCAGATGGTGATTGTGCTTCTGTTGGGCTTGCTTTGTCCCACGCTCGTTGAGCCTCATCAAATACAACAAAGGTTTCTTTTCGTGAACCTAAAGAGCGTTTGATGTGCTTTTTGAAGGTGTAAAGATCTTGGATCATCACTCGACCATCAATGACCTTATCTAATGTCCGGCCAACTGACTGCTTACCACTATAATCTAACGTATGTTGTAGTACCTGAACGAGAGGTCCATTGCCAGAAAGAAAAATAGGTTCACTCTGCTTTGCGCTCTCACTACGTGCAATTTCCGCAACGGAACTAATGCCCAGTAACGTCTTACCGGCACCAGGGCGCCCATGCACGACAACAACATATCTTTGCTGCTTATCCCTAGCATGCTGATAAAGCTTTAACAGTGCCGCACGTGCCTGGTCAATATTTTCACCGGCTGAGGTTTTTAGCGTAGGTATTTTAGCGTCGAAAAAGACCTGAGCAGTACCATGCAGTATGCTCGGCTGGCGATAAAACTCACCTTTTGCCCATTGGAGTACATTATAGTAACCAGGTTTACTTAATGACGTTATAAGCTGTGACGCTAATTGGGGGGCCAGACCATCGTCTGCGATATCACATATAACATTTGGGTGTTGGAACTGCTTAGCGCCAGACTTGGTGAGTACAACAAAGCCATGGCCAACTAGATCAATAGATTCGCTGTGATAGCGTCGCATGGTTTGCAAATCAGAGTTTGCTCGAAGAATTTCGTATTCAGAGGCCTCTTGCTTATGTTTGAACTCGACTACAAACAATTCGCCAGCTGGAGTAACTAGGTTAACATCCGCCGCTCGTTTTCCGCCTTCGCCAATCAATTCTTGTTCAAAAGCTATCCAGCATTTGTCTGGTTCCACCTTCGCGTCATTGACGACGTGATTAAGGGTAGCCGTCATTACATCGTATTCAGTTTCCCAAGCGTAGCGTTGCGCAGGATCGAGATCTTGCGTCCAACTCAAACTACGATGGAAAGATACTAACGACTCTAGAAAACTAGCTTTATCTGTAGAAAGAAAGTCTTGCCAAGTCCCATCCCAGCCTGCTTTTAGGTCCATTTTTGTTATCCTTCAGAGCGTTAACTGTAGTTTTTCAACGGCTGGTATATCAGCGGCAGCCCACTCAACTTCCCAAAGTTGGTCTTTGGATAACCAACGAGAGTCAATATGCTCTGTAAGCTCAAGTTCGCGTGTTGGGACTTCAACGACAAAACAGTGCATAGTGATATCAAAATCTGGATAGCTATGCTCAATCGTCAGCAAAAACTTAGGGGCATTAACGATGATTCTTAACTCTTCGTCTAGCTCCCTGGTAATAGCTGTAACAAGCGTTTCACCAGCTTCTACTTTCCCACCTGGGAACTCCCATTTTTCGCTAACATAATCTAGCTTCGATGGCGCTCTTTGTACGGCTAGGAATTCGCCTTTATTTTTCAGTACAGCCGCGACGACTTCAATGTGTTTCTTACTCATTGATTCATCTCTTTTAATAATTTATTGCTACGAGATTTTAAAACCTCAACATCCTTTACTTCATCTACGATATGCATTTTCTTGTGACAGTTGGGGCACAATGCGACTGTGTTTTCAGCCGTATCGTCACCACCTTTGGAAAGCCAAACAATATGATGAGTCTCAAGATATGGATCGCCTTTCGCATTTTTAAATGGCGCCAGTTGTAGACAAAGTTGGCACTGACCTTTAGCGAGGCGTTTAGCCAATTCTGCTACCCAAATATTTCTTTCATAGCTAGTGGATTGCTGCTGATAGCGCGTGGCTGTTTTTCCACCTTTCGCCGCCAAAGACTGAAGCTCCTCAAGCGTCAACCTCTTGGCCTTGCGAACTCGGACGCTCTCAACGTTATCTCGATCTTCTTTTCTAACCTGGCGCTCACCTGATGCAAGCTTTAAAGGGAAGATATATGCCTTTCTTGGATTACCTTGTTCGTCATCTTGCGTTTCTGAATACGGCTCACCGTCGAGTACAACTTCACCAACATAAGTGTACTCTTGGTCTTTGAATACCTCGAACAGGTGAACTGCGACGCCGTTAGTTTTAGATTCAGCCAGAGTTTTATTCTGCTGAAACGTTAAGCTTTGATCGCCTGTTGAGCCCATGCCTGTATAGTGGAGAACGTCACCGACCCACCGGTCATCATAAATAGACTTGATGTGGTTCGAAACAATCACCAAAGTGTTTGTTTTGTGGGCGCGACGCATACCGCCCTGAGGGCTACAACCGAAGACTTCACATAATTCAGTATTGTTTAATTTGGCACCCGATGTAAGAAGCGATATTTTTGACATCATATACTGACACTCTTTTGTCCGTAATTTATTCTCAATTGCGTAAAATTAATCCTGTACACTGCTATATCTAAAACTAAAACGCAGCACTAATATTGTAAATACACAGTTAATTCAATCGTTCGTAATCGTCCAATTCCTCTTTGGCATTTCTTGGTAACAAGAGAACATTTTTACTCACTCTCTTAACCAAAATATCTGGCAGCATCTCCATAAGCTCTTTTCTCTTTAGCAAATCAAAACTACTCTTAAAGGCTTGCGCAAAATCATTTGAAAGTTTGACCATAATATCCAACTGCTCAGATTTTTTTTCATATTTAGTTCTGAGCGACTGGCAGTGGTCCTTAATAGACTTAAGCTCTTGCATTCGTTGATTAAGTGTTTCTCTGTAATCAGAACGAGCAAGGCAGAACTCCTTAACTTCAGCAATGTTTCCTGCGTAGGTATCAACAAGATCTAACTCAACAAGCTTTTCTTCAACCATAGAGGTCAATTGTTCTACTTCTTTGTATAAAGCGTCTTTTTGTTCAACTAGAGGTTTAAATTCCTCTTCTATTTGCTTAGCTTGCTGTTCTTGAATCTGCCGCTTACGAGCTAATAAAGATTCTATTTCATCATTCAAGAAGTCTTTATCATGCTCGAAAACCTTTAACTCATTACAGAGTTTTTGATGTTCTACTTGTCTGCGATTCATTACATCCAATTGTTCCTGAAATCTTCGTTGAAATTCATCAGCTAAAGTATGCTCTAGTTTATCTCGCCTGTTGACTAACTCACGCTGCCAGTCTGATTCCAGCTCTCTCTGAAGATCTATTAACTTGATTGTATTTTGTTCATCCAGCTCGACTAACTTATTTTGAACGAGTTCATTTATCTCATTTTCCAGATTCAATTTTCTAGCTTCAATAGCTCCCACAGCTTTTTCTAGCTCAGCTAATATTTCATCTTGGGCACTTTCTCGTACCCTCATTTTCGCTAACCGTTCTTCATACTTTTTCTGTTGAGCCTGAACACGTTCTTCTAATGTTTTTTCCTCTTTTTTCTGATCATCAGATTTTTTCTCTAGCTGCTTTTGAGAACGCATCAACGCTTCAAATTGTCTTCTCACCGTTTCATGCTTACTAGCTGTTCTGCTCGCAATCTCATCAAGGTAATCATTGCATATGTTTATCGATTGAAACTTAATCATGCAATTATCTAACGAATCGAACTGATCTAAATGACCACAATCTGAAACATCAATTTCGATTACATTTTTATTGTTGGCTCGGCACTCCGAAATCTTATCTCCGCCGCATCTATGTTTGTTAGCTATTTCAATCCAATATTGTTCACTTTCAACTTCAACAACTAGGTCTGGTCGACGTCCATCCATATAGACTTCGACTTGCACACCGGAAATTTTCAACTCGGAGCAGTTGTCAGGGGTTACCCAACCGACATCCATAGGAACTGGTATAACCCCTACTCTAGTAAAATATTCTTTTGCCGTAAGATGTAATTGAGTCTCGTATGCCAGTGTGCAGGATTCATCAACATAGTGAGAGAAATGCCAAGCCTTCTTTTTTCCTTTATTCGCAATAAGCTTAGCTCCACAACATGCACACACAACATTCTCTTGAAGCCCACTTTCAACGACATCTATAGATACTACTTCATTTGTATCTTTATACACTGCACGCGTGATATGAATTTCACTCATAGACATCTCCGGGATGAACCTTGACCTAGAACCGACCCTAAAATAATATGACGTCATTAGCGACAGGTAAATACTGAATACTCATACACGTAGCATAACTAGACAGGAGTCATAAAATTAGTAAGTGGCCGTTACGTTGGGATCTACTATCTCGATACCGAATGATTGAGGTTGTTGCATTGTGGGAAGGTAGGTTAACAACCAATCACTTAATCAAAAGTTTTGGTATTGGAAGACAACAAGCATCAAAAGACATCAATACTTATTTGTCCGATATTGCACCTGATAACCTTGTTTACGATAAACAACTGAAAGGCTACAAACCCAGTGATAGCTTTACTCCCAAGCTAACCAGTGGGCATGCAGATGAGTATTTGCATATCCTAGCTCGTACTGAAGACATGAGCATCACGTTCAATGAACTCGATATGGGGTTTGATAATACTGAAATGGTGCGTCCAGTGACACGCAATATTTCACCCGAAATATTGCGCCCTTTAGTTCAAGCCATTAGAGAGAAAAAACGTGTCGATATTTGCTACACATCACTCAAAGACGGAGAAAAAGTAGAACGAATTATTTCTCCTCACACATTAGTTTGCACACCTTTACGCTGGCACGTCCGCGCTTATTGCGAACATGCCAAAGATTATCGCGACTTCGTACTAAGCCGTATTCACGGTACTCCTGATGTGAATGACAACGCTGTTCACCGGAAAAATGAAGATACACTGTGGAATACGGATGTAAGCGTAGAGTTGGTTCCAGATCAACGCCTAAACGACAAGCAAAAGGCTATTATTGAAAAAGACTATGGCATGAGAGAAGGCACTCTCAGAATTGCTACCAACGCTTCGCTTATTCGATATGTATTGAATACTTACAACATTGATATTTACGTACAAAAATTCAACTCTCAAGAACAGCAGATTATTCTCGGTAATAGAGAAGAGTTAATACGTTACTTGTAATTTGAGCAACTTTAATCAAAAAGTATGTCTTGATGGCGTTGTTGCCTAAATCAGTTGAACCTTTTCCAAGTCCTGCGATCTGATCGTTTGTGATGGTAAGAGCGGTGGTGACATGGGGAAAACGAAAAAGAAGATAACTAACTGGGCGGAGTACAATAAGGCTCTGTGCAAGCGTGGTTCGGTTACGTTCTGGATAGATGACTCAGCCATTGATGCATGGCAATGCAAAACCCACCATGGTAAGCGTGGTAGAGGCTTCCAGTACTCAGATACAGCAATTGAAACTGCTTTGATGATTAAGGGTATCTTCTCTCTGCCATTACGTGCACTTCAAGGCTTTATCGACTCGATCTTCGAGCTATTGGATGTTCCACTGACATCCCCTGACTACACCTGTATCAGTAAACGATCGAAGACAGTTCAGATCAAATATCGCCATAAATCTAGAGTGGCTATTCGCCAGAGCGCCATTGACTCAACTGGCCTCAAAGTCTTTGGTGAGGGTGAATGGAAAGTGAAAAAGCATGGTGCAGAAAAGCGCAGAACATAGCGCAAATTGCACTTAGCTGTTGATGTGGATACTCACGAAGCTATTAGTGCGAAAGTCAGCCTTGTCAATGTTGGCGATAGTGAAGTGCTACCTACGTTGCTCAACCCACTACGTAGAAAGGTCACTGTCGTATCTGCCGATGGAGCATATGACACAAAAAATTGCCACGAGACCCTGAAAAAGAAAGGTTGTACCCCATTGATACCGCCTCGAAAGAATGCAGCACTTTGGGAAGATAACCATCTCAGAAACGAAGCAGTAACAGCTCTGAAAAATGGAACAATATCGGAATGGAAAGCCCAATCTGGTTATCACTATCGCTCAATATCTGAGACTGCAATGTCCCGATATAAAGGACTAACAAGCGGTAAACTGAGCTTGAGATGTTACAACGCTCAAGTGGGCGAGATCATGGCGAATGTCAAAGCTATAAACAAAGTCATAGGGCTAGGAATGCCCGTCAGAAGCTAACGGCTAGCCATAATATGGTGTTATTGTTCTTCAAGCTGATTTGATCAACAACACCGTACCAATGTGCCCTGTGTCGCTGCTACTATACCGATGGACAAAGCATTCTCATGGGCTATACCCCAATTTGACCAAATCATGTAAAACACAGTAAAAATAAGTTCTGGTTTTAAAATTAAACATGGATAAAATTTTTTATAAATCCGATAATTGCTATTTAAGTAAGCTACCATACTTCGATAAGGAGGATAAAATTCGTCCTGCCGTGAAAGACAGGACGTTGAAACGACAAATAATTCAGTAGCCAAGGAATTAGCACAGCATCAATACAATGGCAGTGGATGAACACTGTGCATCTTATGCCTATCGGGAACTAAAATTATTACACCAGTAATGAGCAGTATTTATTTTTCTTTTAGGAATCAAATAGTTAATTTTTTTGCTCTATTACTCAATGATTTCATCTCATAATTTTAGTTTATCGGATGGCTTTATTGCAACTCCTTAGTTACGGAATCACTGTGTCGAATATTAGGAATGACTAGTAGGTTGCTTTAAATCAACGTTTACTTCAGTTAATTATAGAAATTACTAATAAAAATCCAATCAGAGAGCTTGACCAATACGAAGGTACTATGTGGGTTGTGTTTATTTTGGTTATGACGATCCCTGTCATCACCTTTTGTGCTTGTGTGTCTTTGATTCCGATCAGACATTGATACCACTCTTCAATAATTACCATCTGACATGGTACTTTTGTACTATTTTGAAAGCTGGATGTTGCAGTATGATGAATACCTCCGATAATCATGAGGCTTAAGGCTTGATAGGAAAACTCTATAGATGTTAAATATTATAATTATCGGGATAATTGTGTATTTGGCTCAAGTTTAAAAGTAAAGGCGCTCGCCTAGTTGCACATGTAACTAGTGTAATAAAATATATCAAACAGAATATAATACCGCAATAACAGTTGCTAATAACTACATATGCTAGGATGTTTAGGGATATAAAGTGATTAATAGGGATCGTTTAGTTGAAGATGAATTAAAGTTGATATTTATGTTCAATGACCAAATTCTTTTGGATGATTTGAATGTATTGGGCCAACACGTGATAACATTATTGTCTGACAAAAGCTACTTGTATGAGAACAAAATAGTAAAATTAAAATCATGCTTTACTAAAAGTGAAATTCAAGCCTACGACGTGTCGGATGAACTAAAAAAAATATTGGATGGATATCCAAGCAGCTTTGAAAAGATAGTGTCGGTACTT